>DASVRH010000303.1:0-3973 GCA_036388715.1 Solirubrobacteraceae bacterium
GACGTCGCGTCGACGCCCTTGGAGTTGTTCGCGCCGGCGCCCACGACCGTCACGTGGCTGGCGCGCAGGAGCGCGTTGTTCGGCTTCGCGCTGCGGGCCCGCAGCCCGTAGCCGTTCTCGCCGGTGACCCGCACGAGCGAGCTCTCGATGCCCGCGGTCGAGGCGTCGAGCCGGAAGCCGTCGATCACGCCGTGGATCTCGCTGCGGCGGATCATCATCGCGCCGCTCGAGACGACCCCGCGCCGGGCGCGGATGACCGAGTCGGAGATGCTGTTCTCGCCGGCGCCGCTCTGGACGCCGACGGCGCCCGGGACGTCGACCTCGACGTCCTGCAGCGCCCCGCCGTCCATGAGGATCCCGACGGTCGCCTGGGAGCCGGTGACCTTCACGTCCTCGACCCGGACCTTGCCCTTGGTCCACAGACCGCGGCTGGTGTCGCCCCCGGAGGCGGCCGGGGAGACCGCGATGCGGAGGTTCGCGAGACGCGACTCGGCGGCGCTGCTGTAGAACCGCACGACGCTGACGGTGCCGTTGACGACCGCGTCGGAGGACCGCAGCACGGTCGCGTCGCCCTGGCCGACGAGGTCGACCGTGTCGTTCGTGTTGCCCGACTGGATCGCGAACGAGTCGTCCTGCGCGACGAACTCACCGGCGCCGAGAAGGATCTTGTCGTGGCCCTCGTGGTCGTAGGCGGCGTCGACGGCGGACTCGACCGTCGACTGGCCGATCCCGCCGGAGGGACAGTTGGCCGGCGAGCCCACGCAGTAGGTGTTGGCTTCAGCGGTGGCCGCGGCGCCGAGCGAGGCGGTGGCGGCGAGGGTGGCGATGAGGTTGATCGAGCGCATGGCCGCACTCTCGGTGCAGCGCGATCCGGGGGCATGAGGGGGCCACCCCTCAGTTTGGGACGCCACCCCCAGGGACGGCCTGGGGGTGCCCTCAGGCCCTGCCCTGGTCCACGATGCCCATGACGACCCGGGCGATGACGGGCTCGAGTTCGCGGATGTCGGCCGGGCGGCCGTGGCGCAGGTGACGCGAGGTCAGCTCGACGATCGCGCCGACGATGGCGAACGCGTCGTCGGGCGAGGCCAGGCGGACGGCGCCGAAGCGCTCGTGCGCGATCGCGTTCTGCGCGTCGATCAGCGCGGCGAAGTCCTCGAGCACGGCGTCGCGACGGGCGGCGGCCTCCGGGCCGGCCCCGATGATCTCGACGAGCAGCGTGCGCGCGTAGTCGGGGTAGGCCTCGATCGCGGCCAAGAAGGCCCGGACGCCGCCGAGCACCCGCTCCTCGGGCGTCGAGGCCTCGTCGACCGCGGCGCCGTCGACGCCCGTGGCGGCCGCGACGGCCTCGCGCACCCGCCCGCCGGCGGCGTCGAAGAGCGAGAGGATGCACTCCTCCTTGTTGGCGAAGTGCTCGTAGAACGTCGCCTTGGACATGCCGGCCGCGCGGGCGACCGCCTCCGCGCTCGCGTCCGCGTAGCCGCGTGCGGCGAAGACCTCGGCCGCGGCCTCGAACAGGCGGGCGCGCTGGCGCTGCAGGCGCACCTCGAGCGGAGGCGCGTGGCGACCGCGCGGAACGGGTGGGGATTCCGACGACATCCAAGCCCAGGATAGGAAGCCGCTCCCGGTAGGCTCCCGCGCCGTGCCACGGCTCGCCGCCCTCGCGCTCCTCCTCGCCCTCGCCCTCGCCGGCTGCGGGGCGAGCTCCAACTCCGCCTCGGACTTCGACGGCGCGGAGCGCGACGTGGCCGACGCGATCGAGGAGCTCGAGAAGGCGGCGCAGGAGGACGAGCCCGGCCGCATCTGCGAGGACCTCCTGGCCAAGGACGTCCTGACCACGATCGGCAGCGACTGCACGGGCAAGATCGCGAAGGCGATCGACACCACCGACCAGTTCGCCCTCACCGTCGAGGACGTCACGGTCACCGGCACGACGGCCAAGGCGCGGGTCGAGACCGGCCTCGACGAGGAGAAGGTCGAGACGGTCGAGCTCGTCAAGGAGGGCGACGACTGGAAGGTCGCCGGCCTCCCGGCCGCCTAACCGAGCGTCTTGCCGTACTGGCGCTCGTAGTACGCGCGGTAGTCGCCCGAGCGGATCGGCTCCCACCACCACGTGTTCTCGCGGTACCAGTCGACGGTCCGCGGCAGGCCGTCGGAGAAGCGCACCTGCGCCTCCCACCCGAGCGCGCGGATCTTCTCCGAGCCGAGCGAGTAGCGCCGGTCGTGACCGGGGCGGTCGGTCACGTACTCGATGATCGACTCGTCCTGGCCCGTCAGCTCGATGATCCGCTTGACGACGTCGATGTTCGGGCACTCGTCGGGCCCGCCGACGTTGTAGACCTCGCCCGGCTCGCCGTGCTCGAGGGCGTGCCCGATGCCGCGCGCGAAGTCCTCGACGTAGAGCCAGTTGCGCACCTGCATCCCGTCGCCGTAGACCGGCAGCGGGTCGCCGTGGAGCGCGTTGAGGATCATCAGCGGGATGAGCTTCTCGGGGTACTGGTACGGCCCGTAGTTGTTCGAGCCGCGGCAGATCACGGTCTCCATCCCGAACGTGTGGAAGTAGCTCCACACGAGCAGGTCGGCGCCGGCCTTCGTCGCGCTGTAGGGCGACGACGGCGCCAGCGGCGAGGACTCCGTGAACGAGCCCTCCTCGATCGAGCCGTACACCTCGTCGGTGGAGACCTGGAGGTAGCGCACGCCCGCTGCACGCGCCGCCTCGAGCAGGACGTAGGTGCCCTGCGAGTGCGTCGTCACGAACGCGTCGGGCTCCGCGATCGACCGGTCCACGTGGGTCTCGGCCGCGAAGTTCACGACGGCGTCGACGCCCTCGATCGCCCCGGCGACGGCGTCGGCGTCCTCGATCGCGCCGTGGACGAAGACGTGCTCGACGTCCTGGAGGTTCTCCTTGCGCCCGGCGTAGGTGAGCTTGTCGAGCACGACGACCTCGTCGCCGTGGTCGCGCACGCGGACGCGGACGAAGTTCGAGCCGATGAACCCGGCCCCGCCGCAGACGAGCAACTTCATGCCGGGACGACCTCCTTGACGTGTGCTTCGACGCCCTCGTGCCAGTCGGGCAGCCGGATGCCGTCGTCGCGCTCGGTGGCGAGGACCGAGAACGCGGGGCGCG
This sequence comes from Solirubrobacteraceae bacterium, assembly GCA_036388715.1. GTDB lineage: Bacteria > Actinomycetota > Thermoleophilia > Solirubrobacterales > Solirubrobacteraceae > CADCVT01. The sequence continues at coordinate 3,125 of DASVRH010000303.1, forward strand.
GCGTGCGCGAGGGGTACTCGTCGGACGTGATCGCGACGACGCGGCAGTCCAGCTCGCGCAGCCGCATCGCCTCGATGGCCAGCTCGAACCACGAGCAGGCGCCGGCGCCGGCGCCGTGGTAGATCCCGCTGCCGCCGCGCTCGGCCACCCCGACGAGCGCCGGGGCCAGGTGGCCGGTCCACGTCGGCGAGCCGACCTGGTCGAAGATGACCGACACCTCGTCGCGCTCGGCGCCGAGCCGCAGCATCGTGTCGACGAAGTTCTTGCCGCCCTCGCCGAACAGCCAGGCGGTGCGGACGATCGCGTGCTGGTCGCCGGCCTCGCGGACCTGCTGCTCGCCGGCGAGCTTCGACCGGCCGTAGGCCGTTCTCGGCGCCGGCTCGTCGGACTCGACGTAGGGCGAGCGCCGCGCTTCGTCGCCGGGGAAGACGTAGTCGGTCGACACGTGCACGACCGGCACGCCGCAGCGCGCGACGTTGCCGGCGGCCTCGCCGTTGACGCGCGTCGCGAGCTCCTCGTGGTCCTCGCAGGCGTCGACGTCGGTGTACGCGGCGCAGTTGACGATCGCGTCGGGCGCCTTGCGCTCGACGAAGTCGCGGACGGCGCCCTCGTCGAGCAGGTCGAGCTCCGGCAGGTCGGTCGCCGTGACGGCGTGGCCGCGCGCGTGCGCGACGGCGGCGACGCGATGGCCGAGCATCCCCTTCGCGCCCGTGACGACCAGGTGCACGGCTAGAGGATCCCGATCTCGCTGTTGTCGCCGACCATGAGCCGGAACGCGCGCGGCTGGCCGGCGGAGCGACCGACGCGGACGTTGCGGCCGAGCAGCGAGGACTCCATCCGCCCGTCGAG
>DASVRH010000304.1:0-3126 GCA_036388715.1 Solirubrobacteraceae bacterium
GTCCAGGAGTTCCTCGGGTTCCACGGCTTCTCGTTCGACGAGGAGATCGACGGCCTCGCCATCTCGTCGGTGGTGCCCCGGGCCACGGGGGCGTTCCGGGAGATGACCGAGAAGTACTTCGGCTTCCGACCCGTGGTGCTCGAGCCCGGCGTGAAGACCGGCATGCCGATCCGCTACGACAACCCTCGCGAGATCGGCGCCGACCGGCTGGTCAACAGCGTCGCCATCCGCGAGCGCTTCGGCGGCCCGGCGATCTGCGTCGACTTCGGCACCGCCGTGAACTTCGACGTGATCAGCGGCGCGGGCGAGTACCTCGGGGGCGTGCTCGTGCCGGGCGTCGAGATCAGCCTCGAGGCGCTGACCGAGCGCGGGGCGAAGCTGCCGAAGATCGACCTCGCGGCGCCGAAGGGCGTGATCGGCAAGACGACGATCGAGGCGATCCGCTCCGGCGTCGTCTACGGCTACGCGGGCGCGGTCGACGCGATCGTGCGGCGGCTGATGGCCGAGGAGCTGGGGTCGGAGTGCGACGTCATCGCCACCGGCGGCCTGGCGCACCACATCGTCCCGTTCATGGAGACGATCGAGGAGATCGACGACATGCTCACGCTCACCGGCCTGCGGCTGATCCACGATCTGAACGTCGGCGACTAGCCTGGAGGCGTGCCCGAGCGCGCGCTGACCGACCCCTGGGAGCTGGGCGGGATCACGATCCCGAACCGCGTCGTGCTCGCGCCGCTGGCGGGCATCGGCAACTGGTTCGTGCGCCTGCAGGCCAAGCGCTTCGGCGCCGGGCTGGTGGTGTCCGAGATGGTGTCGAGCTTCGCCATCCACCACCGCAACGAGAAGACGTGCGGCGAGATGCTGCGCACGGTGCCGGAGGAGAAGCCGGTCTCGCTCCAGCTCTTCGGGCAGGACCCCGACGTGATGCGGTCGGCCGCCGCCTACGTGGCCGAGCACACCGACGTCGACATCATCGACCTGAACATGGGCTGCCCCGTCCCGAAGGTCATGAAGACCGGCGCGGGGGCGGCGCTGCTGAAGGACGCCGACACGGCGGTCGCGGTCGCCGCGGCCGCGCGCGAGGGGTCCGGGCTGCCGGTGACGGTGAAGCTGCGCAGCGGCGAGAAGAAGGGCGACGTCGAGGGCTACGACCTGGCCCACCGCCTGGCCGACGAGGCCGGGGTCGCCGGGATCTCGTTCCACCCCCGCTCCGCGCAGGTCCACCACAAGGGCGAGCCGGACCTCGAGCTGGCCCGCGCGCTCGTCGCGTCGCTGCCGGTCCCCGTGATCCTGTCGGGCGGGATGCGCGAGCCGGCGTGGATCGCCGACGCCTTCCGCTTCACCGGCGCGGAGGCCGTGATGCTGGCGCGCGGATCGCTCGGGAACCCGTGGCTGTTCGCGCGCATGCTGGGCGCCCGGGACGAGGAGCCCACGCGCGCGGAGGTGCTCGCCGAGCTCGACTGGGTGATGGACCGGGCGGTGGAGCATCTGGGCCCCGTGCGGGCCGGCCGGTACCTGCGGAAGTTCTATCCCTGGTACGTCGAGCGGCTCGGAGAAGGCAAGGAGTTGCAGGCACTCCTACAGGGGACGAGCACCGTGGAAGAGGCACGTACCGCGCTGCTAGCCTTCCGCGACCTTCAGACCCCGGACGGGACTCTCAGCCATGCCGAAGGACGTCATCCTCACCCCAGAAGGCCTCGAGAAGCTCAAGGCCGAGCTCGAGGAGCTCACGACCACGAAGCGGCGTGAGGTCGCGGAGCGGATCAAGGACGCCCGCGAGTACGGGGACATCTCCGAGAACTCCGAGTACGACGACGCGAAGAACGAGCAGGCGATGCTCGAGTCGCGGATCGCGGCGCTCGAGGAGAAGCTGCGCTCCGCCGTCGTCGTCGACTCCAGCGAGCTGACGAACGACATCGTCCAGGTCGGCTCGATCGTCAAGGTCAAGGACGGGCAGTCGGGCAAGAGCGAGACGTACACGATCGTCGGCTCGGCCGAGGCGAACCCCGCCGAGAAGAAGCTCTCGAACGAGTCGCCCGTGGGGCGCGCGCTGATCGGGCACAAGGCCAAGGAGAAGGTCAAGGTGCAGCTCCCGAACGGCAAGAACCGCGAGCTCACGATCCAGAAGATCGAAGTTGCGTAGCACGGTCGCCGCGGGCGGCGCGGTCGCCGCGCTGCTCGTCTTCGCGCCCTCCGCGCTCGGCGCCACCGCGGTGTCGGTCGCCAAGCGCTGCTACGCCGAGGGCGACCGGATCGCCATCGACGGGACGGGCTTCTCGCCGGGCGGCGGCGTCGACCTCTCGCTCGAGCGCGCGGCCGGCGAGGTGCTCGAGCAGAGCGGCGACCCGGTCGCCGGGCAGGACGGGACCGTCGGCGGGACGTACGGGATCGACAACGAGACGGGCTGGTTCACCGGGACGCAGACGCGCTTCGAGATGACGCTGCGCCTCGTGGACCGGACGCGTCGCGACGCCGGGCAGCCGGTCGAGTCGCCGGAGGTCACCGCGACCACCTCGTTCATCTTCAGCCGCTGGAACGTCGGCGTCGCGGCGGTGGGCGGCAAGATCCGCGCCGGGCGGCCGTTCCGCTACCGGGCGGTCGGCTACACGAACGCGGTCGGCAAGCCGCTGTTCGCGCACTGGGTGCGCGGGCGCACGCGGGTGTTCACGAAGCGCCTGGGGGTGCTGAGCGCGCCGTGCGGCGATCGCGGCGGGCGCCTCGCGCGCGGCTTCCCGTTTCGTCCACGGGCCGGGACGTACAAGGTGAACTTCAACACCTCGCGGACGAACGCCTTCGCGCGGGACACGATCTCGCACACCACGGCGCGCGTGCGCCGGGCCCGGTAGTCCCCTAGGGGTCATTCCGCATTGTGGCGAGGCGCCCCCGCGGCGATCCTCGACGCATGGAATCGACAGCCCCCGAGAACCCGACACCGCCCCGCCGCCTCACCCGCTCGCGCTCCGACCGCATGATCGGCGGGGTGTGCGGCGGCATCGCCCGCCACTGGAACCTCGATCCGACCCTCGTCCGCGTCGGCGCGGTCGCGGGGCTGATCCTCTGGGGCGCCACCGCCGTCCTCTACATCGCCGCGCTCCTCCTCATGCCCGAAGAGGGGTCTGTCCCCAC
>DASVRH010000305.1:0-6841 GCA_036388715.1 Solirubrobacteraceae bacterium
CGCCGCTGGACGTCGGGCAGGTGCTCGTCGAGGCGGCGGCCGAGCTCGAGCCGGTCACGGGCGACCACGACCTGCGCATCGACGTCGGCCACGCCGTCGTCGACGGCTCGCGCGACGAGCTGCACCGCCTCGTGCTCAACCTGATGGAGAACGCGATCAAGCACACCCCGCGCGGCACGGCGGTCCGAGCCACGGTCGCCGAGCGCGACGGCCGGGTGCTCCTCACCGTCGAGGACGACGGCCCGGGCATCCCGCCCGAGCTGGGCGACCGCGTCTTCGAGCGCTTCGTCCGCGGCGAGGGCGACCGCGGCGGCTCGTTCGGGCTCGGCCTGTCGATCGTGCGGGCCGTGGCCGAGAGCCACGGCGGCGACGTGCGGCTGAGCAGCGGCGACGGCGGGACGGGCACGCGGTTCGTCGTGTCGCTGCCGGGGGTCGCGGCCGCGGAGAAGACGCTCCTGGGCACGGGCGCGAGAAGCTGACCGAGCGGACGCTCGTCCGCCGGTTCGTCGTCCTGCGCGGGCTGCGCTGGTTCCCGCTCGGCGTCTGCCTGCCCTTCCTCATCCTGCTCCCCCAGGCGCGCGGCGTCCCGCTCGGCCAGGTCGGCGTGATCTTCGCCGTGCACAGCGTGGTGGCCATCGTCTGCGAGGTGCCGAGCGGCGGGCTGGCCGACGCCGTCGGGCGGCGCACCACGCTTGTCGCCGGCGCGGTGCTGATGGTGGTGTCGCTGGCGATCTTCACCGTGGCGAGCGCGGTCGTCGCCTTCGCCGCCGCGGCCGTCGCGCTCGCGGCCGGCCGGGCGCTGACCTCGGGAGCGCTCGAGGCATGGTTCGTCGACGAGCTGCGCGCGCTCGATCCCGAGGCGGCGCTGCACGCCCCGCTGGCCGCGGGAAGCACCTCCGAGGGCGTCCTCTCCGCCGCCGGCGCCGCGCTGGGCGGCTTCCTCCCGCTGCTGCCGTTCGGCCTCGACCACGAGGGCGACGACCTGCTGCTCCAGCTCTCGATCCCGTTCGTGGGCGCCACGGTCGCCGCGCTCGCCTACGTCGCCGCGCTGCTCGTGCTCGTCCGCGAGACGACCCGCCCGCCGCGCAGCGCCGGGGTGCGCGCGATCACGGCCGACGCCGCGGCGCTGACCCGGACCGGGATCGACGTCGCCCGGCGCTCGCACGTCATCCGCCTGCTGCTCGGGGTGATCGCCGCGCTCGGGATCGCGATGTCGATGACCGAGGTCCTGTGGCCCACGCGACTGAGCGAGCTGCTGGACACGAACCCGGCCGACGCCGGGCCGCTCTTCGGGCTGCTGGCCGCCGCGTCGCTGGCCGCCTTCTCGGTCGGCTCCGCGCTCAGCACACGCGTCACGCGCCGGACCGGCAAGCGCGGCGCCTACGCCGGGTCCTACGTGGTGCTCGCGGCGATGCTCGCCCTGCTCGGGGTCGTGCCCGGGGTCGTGCTGTTCTGCCTCGTCTTCCTGGGCTACTTCGCGGCGATCGGCGTCGCCGAGCCGCTGCACTACGAGGCGCTCCACGACGCGACGGGGCCCGAGACGCGCGCGACGGTGGCCTCGCTCGACGGCCTGATGAGCCAGGTGGGCGGGCTGGGCGGCAACCTCGGGCTGGTCCCGCTCGCGGCGGTCACGAGCTTCGCCGTCGCCTGGGGCGCGGCGGCGGTCATCGCGCTGCTCGGGGCCGCGCTGGCCGCGGCGGCGACTACACCTCGACGACGACCGGCAGCACCATCGGGCGCCGCTTGAGGCGGTCGTAGACGAACTGCCCGAGGTCGTCGTGGAGGACCTTCTCGAGCAGGTCGACCTCGCGGATCTCCTCCTCGGCGGCGCGAGCCAGCGAGCGGTCGACGCAGTCGCGCAGGTCGTCGAGCAGCTGCTCGGCCTCGTCGGTGAAGGGGACGCCGCGGAAGATGACCTCCGGGTCGGCGACCGACTGACCCGTCTGCTCGGAGACGGTGGCGACGACGACGAAGATCCCGTCGGCCGAGAGCATCCGACGGTCGCGCAGCGCGGCGTCGTTGACGTCGCCGATGTCGAGGCCGTCGACGAAGATCATCCCGGACTGCTCGCGCTCGGCGAAGCGCGCGCCGTCGCGGTCGATCTCGAGCGGCAGGCCGTTCTCGCCGCGGAAGATGTTGTCGGGCTTGACGCCGACCGCCTCGGCGAGCTGACCGTGGAGGCGGATGCGCTTGTGGTCGCCGTGGACGGGCAGCAGGTAGCGCGGCTTCGTCAGGCCGGCCATCAGCTTGATCTCCTCGACGTAGCCGTGGCCGCTGGCGTGGATGGGCGCGTCGCGCGCGGTGACCACGGTGCAGCCGAGCTTGAAGAGCCGGTCGATCGTGTCGTTGATCGCGCGCTCGTTGCCGGGGATCGGCGTCGCGCTGAAGACGACGGTGTCGCCGCTGCGCAGCTCGACGGCCGGGTGGTCGTTGTGGGCCATGCGCCGCAGCGCCGAGCCGGGCTCGCCCTGCGACCCGGTGGACATGATCACGAGCTTGTGATCGGGGAACTGGTCCATCTCGCGCGGCTGGATCAGCGTGCCCTCCGGCACCTCCATGTGCCCCAGCGACTTCGCGATGTTCATGTACTTCTTCATCGACCGGCCGACGAGGGCGACGCGGCGGTCGAGCGCGGCCGCCGCGCGGACGACCTGCTGCACGCGGTGCACGTTGGAGGCGAAGCTCGTGACGACGACGCGGCCGGGCGCGCGCTCGATCACGCGCTGGAGGTGCGGGCCGACCGTGGCCTCGCTGATCGACCAGCCCTCGCGGTCGGCGTTCGTCGAGTCGCCGCACAGCGCGAGCAGGCCCTCGTCGCCGAGGCGCGCCAATCGAGATAAATCAGGGCCGGCCTGCGAGACCGGCGTCTGGTCGAACTTGTAGTCGCCGGTGACGAGGACCGTGCCGAGGTCGGTCGTCACGGCGACGCCGCGCGCATCGGGGATCGAGTGCGTCATGTGGATCGTCTCGATCTCGAACGGGCCCGCCTCGATCACCTCGCCGGGGGCGACGTCGTCGAGCTCGACGTCGCGCAGGCGGTGCTCGTCCAGCCGCGAGCGGGCCATCGCCATCGTGAGCATCCCGCCGTAGACCGGCGGCGGGTCGTCCATCTCGCGCAGCACCCACGGCAGCGCGCCCACGTGGTCCTCGTGCGCGTGGGTGATGACGATGGCCTCGATGTCGTCGGCCCGGTCGCGCAGGTAGGAGAAGTCGGGCAGCACGAGGTCGACGCCCGGCATCTCGGCCGTCGGGAAGCGCAGGCCGGTGTCGACGACCACGATGCGGTCCTCGTACTCGAGGACGGTCATGTTCTTCCCGATCTCGCCGAGGCCGCCGAGGGGGAGGATGCGCAGCTTGCCGCTCAACTGCGTGCGGCTTCCAGCAGTCCCTCGCGCTCGAGCGCGGCGCGCAGCTCGGTGAGCTCGCCCTCGTCCAGCTCGACGTAGGGCAGGCGCGGGCGGCCGGCGCGGACGCCGATCAGGCCGAGCGCGGCCTTGAGCACGATCGCCGCCTGGTGGCGGCCGAGCGCCTCGTAGAGCGGGCGCAGCCCGTCCTCGATCTCGCGGCGCTCCTCGGGCGAGGCGTCGACCATCGCGCGCATCCGGTCGCCGACGAGGTGACTGCCCGTGAGGATGCCGCCCGCCTCGCCGAGGTCGAGCACGTCGGCGAGCATGTCGTCGTTGCCGGCGTAGATGCGCAGGCCGTCGATCGGCGCGAGGTTGTCGTGGTTGGCCTGCTTGACCGCCTCGATCCCGTCGATCTGCGCCAGCTCGGCGAGCAGGTCGTTCGGCAGGTCGAGCCCGGTGCGCTGCGGGATGTTGTAGAGCACGATCGGCTTGTCGGTGGCGGCGGCGATCGCCTGGTAGTGGGCGACCAGGCCGCGGCGCGGCGGCTTGTTGTAGTACGGCGTGACCGAGAGGATCCCGTCGACGCCGAGCGCGCTGGCGCGCTCGGTCATGTGGACCGCGTGGGCCGTGTCGTTCGAGCCCGTGCCGGCGATGACCGTCGTGCCCTCGGGCTTCTCGGCGACGGCCAGCTCGACGACGCGCAGGTGCTCCTCGTCGCTGAGCGTCGAGGCCTCCCCCGTCGTGCCGCACGCGACGATCCCGTCGGAGCCGAGGCCGATGACGTGCTGGTGCACACCGACGAAAGCCTCCTCGTCGAGGCGGCCCTCGTCGTCGAACGGAGTCACGACTGCGGTGAGGATCGTGCCGAGGGACATCGTCCCCCGGCACAGTATCGACCCCGGCCTAGCCGAGCGGGTCGCCGCTCGTCAGCCCCGGCTTGGGGCCCGAGGGCGCGTCGCCCTGGCGGCTGCCGGGCTCGTCGGAGAGGAGCGGGTCGCCCTCGGCCTTCGCCGGCGCGGGCGAAGGAGAGGCCGGCGTCTCGGCCGACGGAGAGGCCGGAGCGCCGGGCGCGGCAGCCGGAGGCGCGTCGGCGACGGTGTTGATGGGGCGCCCGTGCGCGTCGTACTCCACGCCTCCCCCTCCACCGGTCTGCCCGCCGGAGCCCTGCTTCTCGTTGAAGCTCTTCTGGGCATCGTCGAGCTTCTGCTGCGCCTGCTCGGCCATCTTCTTGGCCTTGTCCATGAATCCCATGGTGGGATCTTGCCCTAGTCGCCGCACTCCGGAACGCCGAGGTCCTTGCCGGCCTGCTTCGCGGCCTGGCTGGCGTCCTCGAGGTCCTTGCGCGCCTCGGTCAGGACCTGCGTCGGGTCGCCGCCCCCCTCGAGCTCCTCGATGACCGCGTCGACCTTCTCGCGGCCCTCGCGATTGGCGTCGAGCGCGCGCTCGTGAGCGTCGGCCAGCTCGTCGGGCGGCTCGAGCTCCTCGACCTCCTCGATCGTGTCGGCGTTGACGTCGCGCAGGCGCTGGAGGTAGTTCGCGATCGCCTCGGGCGTCGCGCGCGTCGGCTCGGAGACCTGGTCGGTCTTCTTGTCCGACTCGGCGCAGATCTCGCGCAGCTTGGACCGGTACTCGTCGGTCGAGAGCTTGTCGTCGCCTCCGCAGCCGGCGAAGGCCGCGGCCAGCACGCAGATCGACACGGTGCGGCGCATGGGAGCGGAGGCTAGCGACCGAGGGCGTCGGTGAAGCGCCTCGGCACGCGGGCGTCGTCGCCCTCCTCCCACAGCGTCACCACGACCAGCTCGGCGCGGGGGACATCGTGGCGGCAGACGAAGACGAGGTCGCGGTCGCGGACGTCGCGCACGAGCGTGCACCCCTTCTCCCCCGTCTCGACGTTGCCCGCCTCCCACGCGCGCGAGGTGCGGGTGACGATCTCGGCCTTGGCGTCGAGCGTCCCGCGCACGCGCTGGGCGTAGCGCTCGGCGGCGTGGTCGGTGACCGCGATCAGGACGCCGGCCACAGCAGGTGCTCGAGGCCCACGACCGGCGACTCGCCGAGCTCTCCGACCTTGCGGCAGGCGAGCAGCACGCCGGGCATGAACGACTCGCGGTCGAGCGAGTCGTGGCGGATGGTCAGCGTCTGGCCGAGGTCGCCGAGGATGACCTCCTGGTGGGCGACCAGCCCGGGCAGGCGGACGGAGTGGATCGGCGGGTCGCCCTCCATCATCTCGGCCGTCCGTGCCGCGGTGCCGGAAGGCTTGTCGAGCTTGCGGTCGTGGTGCAGCTCGACGATCTCGGCGCGCGCCATGTGCCGCGACGCCTCGGCGGCGAAGCGCATCATCAGCACGGCGCCGATCGCGAAGTTCGGGGCGAAGAAGACGTTCGCGCCCGTCTTCCCGCGGACGGCCTCGACGTCCCAGCCGGACGTCCCCACGACGGCGTGCACGCCGGCGCCGAGGCAGGCGAGGACGTTGTCGAGCGCCGTGTCGGGCCGGGTGAAGTCGACGAGCACGTCCGCCTCGCCGAGGACGTCGGCGACCGGCGTGTCGAGCGCGGGGTCGGCGCGGCCGGTGAGCGAGAGGTCGTCGGCGCCCTCGACGGCGCGGCAGACGGCCTCCCCCATGCGCCCGGCGGCGCCGGCGACGGCGACGCGGATCACGCCGCCGCGAGCTCCGGGCTCACGGGCGCCAGGGCGGCGCGGAAGGCCGCCTCGTCGCCGCCCACGGCGGCCGCGCTCAGGCGACCCGGCGCGTAGAGCTCCCTCGAGAGATCCAAGAGGTCGTCACGCGAGACCGCATCGATGCGCTCGACGATCTCGTCGACCGTCAGCAACGGCAGGCCGGCCAGCAGCGACGAGCCGAGCCGGTTCATCCGCGCCGGCGTCGACTCGAGCCCGAGCACGACGCGGCCCTTGACGTTCTCGCGCGCCCGCGCCAGCTCGTCCTCGCTCGGCGCGTCCTCGCACAGGCGCTGGAGCTCGTCGCCCACGACGCGCAGCGCCGGCGCGACGTTGTCCGGCCGGGTGCCGACGTAGAGGCCGACCTGGCCGGTGGCCGCGAAGAGCGACTGGAAGCTGTAGACCGAGTACGCGAGGCCGCGCTTCTCGCGCACCTCCTGGAAGAGGCGCGAGGAGGACGTGCCGCCGAGGATCGCGTCGAGCACGCGCAGCGCGTAGCGCCGCTCGTCGTAGCGGTCGATGCCGGTCCCGCCGAGGCAGACGTGCACCTGCTCGGTCTCCTTCTTGAGGAACCGGACGGTGGCCGGCGTCGGCTCGGGCGGCGTGTACTCCGGCGGCGGCGCGGCGCCGACGCGCTCGGCCCCCATTCCCTGCACCAGCTCCACGAGCGCGTCGTGGTCGACCGACCCCGCCGCGGCGACGACGACGTTCTCGGGCACGTAGCGCCCGGCGTGGAAGGCCGCGAGCCCCTCGGCCGGGGTCGAAGCGACGACGTCGGCGCGCCCGATGATCGCGCGCCCCAGCGGGTGGCCGTGGAAGAC
>DASVRH010000306.1:0-4177 GCA_036388715.1 Solirubrobacteraceae bacterium
GCCGAAGACGAACGCGAGCACGACGAGCGCGCCCAGGCCGCCGATCAGCGCCTCGAGCAGGATGCCCGGGCCCTCGGCGCCCTCGCCGCTCGAGTCGTACAGCGCGTCGTAGCCAGTGACCTTGACGGGCGCGCCGCCGACGCTCTGGTCGCGCAGCGCGGTCTCGAGCTTGCGGACGGCGTCGATGTTGCCGCCGAACGGGTCGTCGGAGCGCGGCGGGAAGACGTAGGTGAACGCCGTGCGCCCGTCGCGGGAGAGGAACGTCTGGTCGCCCGTCGAGCCGAAGCCGGCGACGCGCGACCCGGGCACCGCCTCGGCCGCCGCCTTCTCGACCCCGCGCAGCTCCTCGGCCGCGTCGGGCGCGCCCTGCCCCTCGGGCAGCGTCACGACGGCGAGGAACGGCAGCGACTCGCCGCCGTTGCCGAACTGGTTGGCGATCTGCTGGCTGGTCTCCCAGCCCTCCTTGTCGGGCACGCTGAACTTCTGGTCGAGCGCCTCGGAGGCCGGGCCGGCGGCGGCCATGCCGGCGATCGTGAGCACGAGCCAGGCGATGGCGACGGCCCGCTTGTGGGCGAGGACGCGGCGGGTGAGCTTCTCCATGACGGCGGATCCTCTCTCATGGAGCGGCGCACCTGTGTGAAGGAAGTGTTCAGAATCGCCCGGTGCTCGCCCGATCCGCAGTCATCGCCCTGCTCATGACCGCGCTGCTCGTCGCCGCCGCGGCGGCGCAGGCGCCCGATCCGCTCGGCCACACGACCGTCGAGCAGACAATCGTCCCCGGGCCGGACCGTGATCCCGCCCGCCCGGGCTACGTCGACCTCGTGCCGGGGCCGGGCTCCCCGTACGTCGTGCGCCCGCTGGGCGAGACGATCGCCGACCCCGCCCGCGGCGAGCGCCGCCGCAGCCTCGCCTACTTCGCGCAGCTGACCGACTTCCAGCTCGCCGACGAGGAGGCGCCGGCGCGCGTCGAGTTCGTCGACCGCGGCGCGTCGAGCGCGTGGCGCCCGATGGAGGCGCTCAACCCGCACTCGATCGAGATGATGATGCGCCAGGTCAACGCGTTCGCCGACTCGAGCCCGATCCGCCAGGGTGACGGCACGCACGCCGCGATGAGCTTCGCGCTGACCACCGGCGACAACGCCGACAACCAGCTGCGCAACGAGACGATCTGGGTCCGCCAGCTGCTCGAGGGCGGGCGGATGGACCCCAACAGCGGGCGCAAGGTCGACGACTACGCCGAGTGCGGGCCGGTCGCCGCCCAGGCGCTGCTGGCCAAGGGGACGCCGGACGAGCCGACGTACACCGGGGTCCAGGACTACTCGGACTACTCGTTCGAGGCCGGCGACTTCTACGACCCGAACAACCCCGTCGGCCAGTTCTCCTCGTGGCCGCGCCTCAAGGGGCTGATGGACCGCGCGCAGCAGCCGTTCGAGGCGACGGGGCTGAAGGTCCCGACGTACATCGCCAACGGCAACCACGACGGCCTCGTCCAGGGCAACGAGGACGCCAACCGCGAGTTCGAGCGGATCGCGACCGGGTGCATCAAGCCCGTGCTGGCCACGACCGACGCGCCGCTGCCCAGCCAGCCGTCGCCGTCGTTCCTCTTCAGCCCCGGTCCCGTGACGTTCGTGCCGCCCGACAACCCGGGGACGGACCTCAACGAGCCGGGGCGCGCGTACGTCGACAAGGTCGAGCTGAAGAAGATCTACGGCGCCGGGCGCCAGGACGACGACCACGGCTTCGCCTACGTGGACAAGGCCGAGCTCGAGGCGTCGAACCAGGCGGCGTCCTACTACGCGTGGGACGCGCGGCCCGGCATGCGCTTCATCGCGCTCGACACGCTGTCCGAGGGCGGCGTCATCGGCGAGGACCCGACGCACGCCTCGCCGGTCAACGGCTCCTCGAACGGCAACATCGACGACCCCCAGTTCAAGTGGCTCGAGCGCGAGCTCGAGGCCGCCTCGGCGGCGGACAAGCTGGTCGTCGTCTACGGCCACCACCCGGTGCGGTCGCTGACCGCGAGCATCCCCGACGAGGCCGCGGCGCCGTGCAGCGGCGCCTACGACGCCGCGCTGAAGTACGGCGGCCAGGTCGACGAGCACGGCCACGACGTCAACCCCGGCTGCGACCTCGACCCGCGCGACTCCCAGCCGCTGCACCTCGGCGAGGACCTGCGCGACCTGCTCCTGAAGTACCCGCACGTCATCGCGTACGTCGCGGGCCACACGCACGAGAACAAGGTCCTGCCGTTCGCGGCGCCCTCGGGCGGCACGGGGTTCTGGGAGGTCAACACCTCCGCCGAGATCGATTACCCGCAGCAGCAGCGGCTCGTCGAGGTCTTCGACAACGTGGACGGGACGCTCTCGCTGTTCGGCACCGTGCTCGACGCGGCGTCGCCGATCGCCACGCCGGCCGACACGGAGGACCCGGCGGTCACCGCCGGCTTCTCGACCGAGACGCTCGGCTCGCTGTCGCGCGCCTTCGGGTTCAACGACCTCCAGGCGTCGCGGGCGGCGCCGCCGGAGACGCCGTTCGGCGCCGAGGGCGCGCCCGAGGACCGCAACGTCGAGCTGATCCTGCCCGACCCGCGGCGCACGGCGCCGGGCGGGGGCGGAGCCGGTGGCGGCGCGTCTGGCGGCGGCGGGCCATCGGGCGGCGGCGGCGCGTGCGCGCGGGCGGCGGCGTTCAGCCGCGCCTCGGTGCGAGCGCGCGGGTCGCGGCGCGTGCGGATCGCGTTCCGGCGCTCGACGCGGTCGCCGGCGACGGTCGACGTGCTGCGCCAGTCGCGGCGGCGGAGCATCCCGGCCCGCGCCCGCCGCGTCGCGCGGTTCCGCAACCGGCTCGCGGGCTTCACGTGGAAGGCGCGTGGGCGCGGGGTGCGCGACGGCATCTACGTCGTGCGGATCACCTCGTCGCGCGACCGCCGCGAGTTCACGCTGCTGCGCCGCCGCGGGCGCTGGTTCGCCGCGCGCGGCCACCGGCGGCGCGAGGGCTGCGGGCTCATCCGGTCGTTCGCGCTGAGCCGCCCGGTCTTCGGCGGTCGCCAGCGGCGCGCACTGCGCATCGCGTTCCGCCTCGACCGGCCCGCGCGCGTCGTCGTGCGCGTGCGCCGCGGGCGCAAGGTCGTCAAGCGCTTCCGCGTGAACGCCCGCCGCGCCGGTCAGACCCACCGCCTGCGCCTGCGCCCGCGCAGGCTGCGCCGCGGCCCCTACCGCGTGACGCTCACGGCCGTCGGCCGCAGGAGCCGCGCGTCCGCCACCGTCATCACCCGGAGGCTCTAGAGGGACAGACCCCTCTGGATCGCCGCCCACGCCGGCTTCGGGGCCAGTGAGGCGTCGAAGGGCAGCGGCTGCGCGTCGGGCCCGAGCCAGGTCGCCGCGTCGGTCACGCCCCACGTCGTGAAGCGCGTGCAGGCGGCGACGGCGTGGCAGGCGGCGGCGACCTCGCCGAAGATCCGGGCCTGCCCGTCGAAGCGCGCGGCGGGGTCGAGCGCGGAGACGTCGACGTCCATCTCGGAGACGTGCAGCTCGACGCCGAGGCCGGCGAAGCGCTCGAGGTTCTCCTGGACGGCGTCGCGGGCGGGCGGGGTCGCGCCGTTGACGTGCATCTGGAAGCCGACGCAGTCGATGAGCCCCTCGGCCTTCAGCTTCGCGACGAGCTCGTAGGTCGCGTCGGCGAGCGGGCCCGGGACCTCGGCGCCGATCTCGTTGTAACAGAGGGTCGCGTCGGGGACGGCGGCGCGCGCGGCGCGGTAGGCCTCCACGACGTACTCGGGCCCGATCGTGTCGTGCCAGACGCTCGGCATGTAGGACCCGTCCGGGCGCAACGCCTCGTTGACGACGTCCCAGCGCCTCACGCTGCCGGCGAAGTGCTGCATGACCCGCGTGACGTGGTCGCGCATGATCGCGAGCAGCTCGTCGCGGTCGTACGGCGCGCCCTTGCCAGTGACCTTGTCGAGGCCGGTCGCCTCGGTCAGCCAGCCCGGGTTCTGCGACTTGAAGACGAGCGTGTGCCCGTGCACCTGCTTGCCGTTGGCCACCGCCCAGGCGACCATCGCGTCGGCGGTCTTGAAGTCGAACTCGCCGCGACGGGGCTGGAGCGCCTCCATCTTCATCTCGTTCTCGGGCGTCATCGACGCGAAGTTGGCGAGGAAGACGTCCTCGTAGCCGTGGCGCGT
>DASVRH010000307.1:0-12387 GCA_036388715.1 Solirubrobacteraceae bacterium
CACGCGCCGGCCGCGAGCGCGAACGCGACGCCCACCGCGTCGGGCGAGCCGGCGCCGCCGGGGTCGGCGAGCAGGACGATCCCCGCCGCGGCGAGCGCCACCCACACCAGGTCGAGGCGGTTGCGCGACCCGACGACCGCGACGCCGAGCGGCCCGACGAACTCGATCGTCACCGCGATGCCCAGCGGGATGCGGTCGACCGCCTCGTAGAAGGTCAGGTTCATCACGCCCAGCACGACGCCGAAGACGAACGCCGTGCGCAGCGCCTCGCGCCCGTGGGCGCGGGGATCGGGGCGCCAGATCGCCATCAGGACCACGGCGGCGAACGTCAGCCGCAGCAGGGTCATGCCCGCCGGGCCGACCTCGTCGAAGCCGGTCGCGCCGAAGCTCGAGCCGAACTGGACCGACACGATCCCGATCAGGACGAGCACGACCGGCGGGAGGCGACCCACCCACCGCGCCCCCTCCGGCGCGGTCAAGGCTTGATTCGGCGGCCGGTGCTGAACAGCCAGGTCGACCAGGCGACGCAGACGAGCGCGAGCCCGCCGGTCACCGCGAGCGCGATCCCCACCGGGACGTCGCTCGTCCCGAGGAACCCGTAGCGCACCGCCTGCACGAGGAAGAAGATCGGGTTGACGTGGGACAGCTCCTCCCACGGGCTCGGCAGCACGTCGACGGAGTAGAAGACCCCGCCGAGGAAGGTGAGCGGGAGGATCGCCAGGTTGTTGACGAAGGCGGTGTGGTCCCACGACTCGGCGTAGATGCCGACGACCACGCCGAGCGAGCTGAAGAGCAGCAGCGCCAGCGAGATGGCCGCGATGAGCACGAACGGCTCGCGGATCGGCACGTCCACGACGAGCAGCGCGCAGATCAGCAGGCCGGCGCCGATCAGCAGCGCGCGGACGACGCCGCCGAGCGAGAGCCCGAGGTTGACCTCCCACGCGCGCATGGGCGCGGCGAGGATGTCGTTGAGGTAGCGGTCGAACTTCGCCTGGAAGACCGACGCCGAGTTGTTCGCGTAGGCGGCTTGGACCATCGCCATCGTGATCAGCCCGGGCACGATGAAGACCTCGTAGTCGACGCCGTCGATCTGCTTGATCCGCCCGCCGAGGCTGAGGCCGAAGACGAGGATGAAGAGGAACGAGGAGACGATCGGCGCCATCACCGTCTGCGTCCACAGCTTCAGCACGCGGAGGATCTCGCGCCCCGTGAGCGCGGCGAGCCCGCGGCTCATGCCGCCGCCATCGCCTTGACGTAGACGTCGGCCAGCGTCTCGGCGTCGAACGCGTCGCGCAGGCCCTGCGCGCTGTCACGCGCCAGCAGGCGCCCGCCGCGGATGAGCGCGATGTCCTCGCACAGCTCCTCGGCCTCTTCGAGGTAGTGCGTCGTGAGGAGGATCGTCGTCCCCTCGCCGTGCAGGCGGCGGATGTAGCGCCACAGCTCGAGGCGCAGCTCGAAGTCGACGCCGGCGGTCGGCTCGTCGAGGATGAGCAGCGGCGGCTCGTGCATGAGCGCCCGCGCGATGAGCAGGCGCCGGCGCATGCCTCCGGACAGCTTGGGCGCGCGGACCTTGGCCTTCGACGACAGGTCGAAGACCTCCATCATCTCCTTCGCGCGCGCACGCGCCCGCGCGCGGGGCATCCCGTAGTAGCCGCCGTGGTAGAGAAGCGTCTCCTCGACGTCGAGGAAGCGGTCGAGGTTGACGTCCTGCTCGGAGAGGCCGATCAGCTTGCGCGCCTCCATCGTCCCGTGCGGGTGCCCGAAGACCTCGATGTCGCCCGACGTGACCCGCAGCAGGTTGCAGACGGCGGAGATCAGCGTGGTCTTGCCGGCGCCGTTGGGGCCGAGCAGGCCGAAGAACTCGCCCTCGGGCACGACGAGGTCGAACCCGTCGAGCGCGAGGAAGCCGTCGTCGTAGCGCTTGGTCAGGCCGCGGAGCTGGAGGGCGGGTGGCCGGTCGGCGGGCACCCTTCCAATCTACGAAGCCCAGGCTTCGAGGTCCGGGCGCGGGTCGCGGGCGCGCCCGCGTTGCCAGCCCGGCGCCCGCCAGATCTCGAAGTGCAGGTGGCAGGCGCTCGCGTTCCCGGTCCGCCCGACCGCGCCGATCCGCTCGCCCAGCCGGATGGCGTCGCCCTTCGCGAAGCGCACCTCACGCTGCAGGTGCATGAAGACGTGCTCCTCGCGCGAGCCGTCGACCCGCATGACGAAGTAGTTGCCCGCCGCGCCGCCGCTCTCGGTGAAGACGACGCGACCGGCCGCCGGCGCCACGAGGGGCGTGCCGCACGGCGACATCACGTCCACGCCGTCGTGGCTGCCGCCGCGGTCGCCGAACGCCGTGTCCGGGCCGCCCCACTCCCACGGCCCGGCGACCGGGAAGGGCGTCGCCGGCGCGGCGCGGCCGACGGCCGTGTAGCGCGCCTGTGCCGCGGCGGGCAGCAGGGCGAGCAGCAGCAATGTTGCGATCGTGCAGCGCAAAAGCGAAGTGGGCGAGGGTAGCGGCGGGGCTACCGGACCCGGCAGACCCAGCCGTAGGAGCTGCGCCGCGCGATCCCGCGCCGCACCCCGATGACAGGCGCCTTCACCGTCTGCATGTAGCGCAGGTTGCGCGCCAGCCGCCAGTCGGACTCCGCGCGCGACAGCCGCCTCGCCCGCCGCTTCCCGACGCGCGTGCGGTCGACCGCGCGGTCGTCGCGCGGGTTGGCGTCGTCGGCCGCGGTCACGCGCGCCTGCACGAGCAGCGTCCGCAGGCGCTTGCGCTTCGGCACCTTGCCCGTGAACCGCCACGTGCGCGCCTGCCCCGGCCCCAGCGAGGACAGCCGGCGCACCAGGCGCTTGCCGCGGCGGCGGAGCATCCCGCGCGGCACCTGCACCACGACGCAGGTCGCGCGCGGCGGGGCCGGCGATGTGCTTGACCGTCACGCGGTAGCGGAGCCGGCCGCCGCGGCGCGCGCGGCGCCGGCCGTCGGTGATCCGCAGCGCGACGTTCGGCCGCACGCCGGCGGCCTGCCCCGAGGGCGACGTGCCGTCGGCGCCGCCGCCGCCCTGGCCGCCCGGCTCGGGGGCGTTGCCCGGAGGCGCCTCGACCGTCGGCAGCGGCGCCTCGCCCGGCCCGGGCCGGTCGATGCGGATGACGTCGATGCCTCGCGCGTTGTCGAGCGAGTAGACGATCTCGCCGTTCGGGTCGGTGGGCGGGTACAGCGCGCCCCACGTCACGTTCTTGTTCGGGATCCAGAAGCCGACCTGGCGGATGTCGCGCGGGTTCGACACGTCGAGGAAGCGCGTGCCCTGCTCGTACCAGCCCTGGGCGATCAGCCCGCCGCGCACGTCGAAGTAGTGCGCCGAGCACAGCGACTGGCGCGTCGGGTCGATCTCGACGTCCCAGCGGTCGAGGAACCGCATCAGGCGCACGGGCTCGCCCTTCCCGCCGCCGTCGGCCTTGTCCTGCGTCAGCTCCCACGTGAGGAAGGAGCCGGCGCCGCGGCAGGTCGGCCGGTTGTAGTCCTCCTCGGTGATCGCAACGACGTTCGAGTCCGCCGCGGGATCGGCCTCGGCGGGCAGGTCCGCCAGGTTCGAGTTCTGCAGGCGCATCGAGTTGTGGTGGATGAAGTCGTTGATCGTCGAGCCGTCGTCGGCGCCGAACGTCTCGTCGTAGCGGCTGTCGGCGCTGTCGTCGGTGCGGTAGACGAGCCGGGGCTTGACCGGATCGCTCACGTCGTAGGCCGCGACGCCGCCCGCGCCGGAGACGAGGGCGTGCCCCGCGCGGTCGAACTGGACGTCGTGGCTGGCGAGACCGCCCGTCGCCTCCGCGGCGGGGAAGTTGCCGGCGTACTTCGGGTTCGCCGGGTCGCGCAGGT
This sequence comes from Solirubrobacteraceae bacterium, assembly GCA_036388715.1. Taxonomy (GTDB): domain Bacteria; phylum Actinomycetota; class Thermoleophilia; order Solirubrobacterales; family Solirubrobacteraceae; genus CADCVT01. The sequence continues at coordinate 3,855 of DASVRH010000307.1, forward strand.
CGACGATGTCGATCCCGCTCGCCGTGCCGGCCAGGTAGACCCAGCGGCACTCGTCGACGCACGAGGCGGTGTGCCCGGTGCCGTAGCCGAAGCCGGCCGGCCCGAGCAGCGGGCCCGTGAGGATGCCGCCGTCGGCGGTGCCGGTGTTGAAGCTCGTGATCCGCGTCGGCGACGTCGGGTCGGAGATGTCGATGACGTGCAGCAGCCCCGCGCCCTCGCTGGGGTCGTTGGAGATCAGCGCGATGTCGCGCCCGACGTCGATGTCCTCGTTCTCGAAGTTCGGCAGCGCCAGGCGCCCGATCTCCGTGGGGTTGTCCGGCGCGCTGACGTCGTAGATCGTCAGCCCGCTCTCCGCCGAGACGTACATCAGGCCGTCGCGGAACCGCGCCGAGATCACGCCCGGCTGGACGAGCGTCTTGACGAACGACACCTGCTCGGACTTCTTGGCGGGCGGCTCCTGGGCCGCGGCGGGCGCCGCGGTGAGCAGAAGTCCGAGGAGCGCCGCCCCCAGCGCTGCACGCTTCATGCCCGCGAAGCTACGCGACCCGGCCGGATCCCGCGCCGGTAAAGCGCATACGGGCCACGTCCGATGACTCTGGCAATGGGTGCTGACTCGGCGTCACGTACGCGGCACACCAGCGGGGTGACCACCTCGCTCGTCCTCGCGTACCTCGAGAGCCACGGCGGCCGGCCGATGGTCGACGACGCGTTGGCGCACGCCGGCCTGGCCGACCGGGAGGCCGAGCTGCGCGACGAGGGCACCTGGCACGACTTCACCACGAAGATCAGGCTCTTCGAGGCCGCCGAGGCCGTCACCGGCGACGCCGACGTCTGTCGCGACATGGGCGCCTCCGCGCTGGAGCTGAACGTCGCCCCCGCGCTGAAGCTCGCGCTGCGCGCCTTCGGCTCGCCCAAGCTCGTCTACGCGAACGTCGCGCGCGCCAACACCCGGTTCAGCTGGTCGCACAAGATGGAGCTGCTCGACCTCGACGCGAGCCGCGCGCGCCTGCAGTGGATCGACATCAGCGGCGAGGGCTTCCACCGGCTGGACTGCGACTACAACCGCGGCCTGCTCGCCTGCATCCCGCAGCTCTTCGGCCTGCGGCCCGCCCACATCAGCCATCCCGAGTGCGCGCTGCGCGGCGGCGAGCGCTGCGTGTACGAGGCGCGCTGGGAGAGCCGGGTGAGCGGCGTCAAGCGGCTCGTGTCGGGCCGCCGCGCCGAGCGGCGGCGGCTCGCGGCGGCCGCCAGCGAGGAGCACCAGGTGGCCGAGGAGCTGCGCGCGTCGCTGCGCGACCTCGTCTCCGCGCTCGACCTCGACGAGGTGCTGGCCAAGGTCGTCAACCACGCGCACGTGGCCGCGGGCGGGCGCGAGTTCCTCATCCTCCTGCGCGACGACGCGGGGGCCCTGCGCGTCCGCGCGCGGTCGAACGTGCCGCCCTACGTGGTCGAGGCCGCCGAGCGGTGGGCCAACGCCCGGCCGGAGGTCGGCACCACGACCGTCGTGCTCGACCACCTCGGCGAGGCGCCGGAGATCGACGCCGTGGCCGCTGGCTCGGTGGGGTCGCTGTGCTCGGCCCCGCTCGTGCTGCGCGACGAGTCGCTCGGCATCCTGCTCGCGCTCGGCGCCGGCCGCGACGCCTTCTTCCCCAAGGACATCGGGCTGCTCGAGGTCTACGCCGCGCAGGCGGCGATCGCCGTCCACAACGCGCGGCTCGTCGGCCGGCTGGAGAACCTCGCCAGCCGCGACCCGCTGACCGGCCTGCTCAACCACCGCGAGTTCCACGAGACGCTCGAGCGCGAGATCGACCGCGCCCGGCGCCGCGACGGGCGCTTCGGGCTGCTCATGCTCGACGTCGACCGCTTCAAGGAGCTCAACGACGAGCGCGGCCACGTGGCCGGCGACGCGGCGCTGCGCGAGATCGCGGCGGCCATCGTCGACAGCTGCCGCACCGGCGACGTCGCGTTCCGCGTCGGCGGCGACGAGTTCGCCGTCGTCCTCGCCGACGCGCAGGCCGAGGACTGCCATCGCGTCGGCCAGCGCCTGCGCGGCGCGGTCGCCGAGCGGGGCCTCGGCGTCGGGCTCTCCTACGGCAGCGCCGCCTGGCCCGCCGACGCCTCCACGAAGGAGGCGCTCCTGCTGCGCGCCGACGGGCGCCTGTACTCCTCCAAGCCCACGGGCCGCGACCGCCGCGCCGGCGCGGCGTCGAGCGACCCCGTCGAGGCCGCCCCGGGCCGCTCGCTGGTCGAGCAGGTGCTCGGCGTGGCCCGCGAGACGCTCGAGGTCGAGCTGGCGACGCTGCTCGAGGTGCGCGGCGGCCACCACGTCGTGCGCGCCTTCGACGGCGACGGCGTGCCCTTCGGCGTGTTCCCCGGCGCGGCGTTCGCCGTCCACGAGACGCTCGCCCAGCGCCTCACCGACCTCGGCATCGAGCGCGAGCTGGTCGACCCGAGCACCCACGAGCTGCTGCGCGACATGGCGACCGTGAGCGAGTGCTCGCTGCGGGCCTTCGTCGCGATGCCGGTCCGGCTGTCGTCCAACCGCCTGTTCGGCGTGATCACCTGCCTGGCCCGCACCCCGCGCGGGCCGCTCACCGCGGCCGAGGAGCGCCTGCTCGCGCTTCTCGCCGAGACCGTCGCGCGCGAGCTCGAGCGCGCCGAGCAGGCCGAGGAGGCGGCGATGACGGGCGTCCACGCGCTCCTCGCCGCGCTCGAGGCCCGCGACGACTACACGGGCCAGCACTCCGAGAGCGTCGTGGAGCTGGCGTCGCTCGTGGCCCGCGGCCTCGGCCTCTCCGCCCGCGAGCGGCGCAGCGTCGAGCACGTCGCGCTGCTGCACGACATCGGCAAGGTCGGCGTGCCCGACCACGTCCTCCAGAAGCGCGGCCCGCTCGACGAGGAGGAGTGGGGCCTGATGCGCAAGCACCCCGTCATCGGCGAGCGCATCGTCGCCGCCATCCCGCCGCTCGCCCACCTCGCGCCCGCCATCCGCGCCGAGCACGAGCGCTGGGACGGCCGCGGCTACCCCGACGGGCTGCTGCGCGAGGAGATCCCGATCGCCAGCCGCATCGTGTTCGCGTGCGACGCCTGGCACGCGATGACGAGCGACCGGCCGTACCGGCAGGCGATGCCGCTGGCGCAGGCCCGCGCCGAGCTGACCGAGAACGCCGCCTCGCAGTTCGACCCCGAGGTCGTCGAGGCGCTCCTCTCGGCGCTAGGCGATCGCGTGCTCGATGGCGCCGAGGCCCTCGATCTCGATCCGGACCACGTCGCCTGAGCCCAGGAACGCCGGCGGGTCGGAGAACGCGCCGACCCCGGCCGGCGTGCCGGTGAGGATCAGGTCGCCGGGCTCGAGGGTGCAGGTCTCCGACAGGAACGCGATCAGCCACTCGATGCCGAAGATGAAGTCGCTCGTCCGCGCGTCCTGGCGCAGCTCGCCGTTGACCCAGGTCTGCAGGCGCAGGTCCTCGGGGTTCTCGACCTCGTCGGCGGTCGTGATCCACGGGCCGTAGGGGCAGAAGCCGTCGGCGCCCTTCGCGCGCGTCCACTGCGGCTCGCGCTTCTGGAGGTCGCGCGCGCTCACGTCGTCGGCCACGGCGTAGCCCGCGACCTGCCCGCCGGCGCCCATGACAACGGCCAGCTCGCCCTCGTAGTCCAGCCGCCGCACGACCGCCGGGCAGCGCACCGGCGCGTTCGGCGGCGCGGCGGACCCGGGCGGCTTCATGAAGACGAGCGGCGCCTCCGGGGCGTCGCGCCCGCCCTCGCTGGCGTGGGCCGCGTAGTTCAGACCGATGCCGAAGATCGCGCGCGGCCGGGGGACCGGGGCCAGCAGGGTCACGTCGGCGAGCGGGAACGCCTCGCCGCGGGCGGGCGTCCGGTCGCCGGACGCCAGGCGGGCCAGCACCGTCTCGCCTGCCGCGAACGCGACAACTTCGTCGCCGGACACCTCCCCGGCAAGCGGTGCATCGCCGCCCGAAGGGGGCAGGAACGTGGCGAGCCTCATGGGTCACGGAGCGTACCTTCAGAGCGCTCAAGCACGGGTCCCGGCGTGCCGACTACCCCGGTCGTCGATGCGTCTCGTGAACGTCAGTCAGATCGAGGTCGGCGCGGTCCTCGCCCAGGACGTGCACGCCGGCCAGTCCGGCATCCCCCTCCTGCGCCGCGGCGTCGGCGTGAGCGAGCGCTACAAGCAGGCGCTGCTGGAGAACGGGATCGGCTCGGTCTGGGTCGACGACGAGATGGCCGAGGGCATCACGCCGGTCACGATCATGACGGAGGAGACCCGCCGCCAGACGGCGGGGGCCGTCGGCAACGCGCTGGTCGAGGCCAAGGACGCGATGTCGAAGGGCAAGGGCCTCTCCGACAACGCGCTGGCCGACCTCGCCGAGATGGCGGAGCTGATCACGCAGGAGGTCCAGAACACGCCCGACTGCGCGCTGCACCTGGCCGACATGATGGGCGCCGACCAGTACCTGCTCCAGCACGTCGTCGACGTCACCGCGCTCGGCGTCCTGCTGGCGCGCCGCACCTTCCACGACCACGGCTGGGTCGACTTCACCGGCCGCCGGCGCTTCGACGGCGTCGAGGGCCGCCTCCAGAAGATCGGGCTCGGGCTGCTGCTGCACGACATCGGCAAGCTCGCCGTTCCGAAGGAGGTCCTCGACAAGCCGGGGAAGCTCACCGAGGAGGAGTGGGAGATCATGCGCAAGCACCCGGTCGTCGGGTCCGACATGCTCGGCGAGGACGCCTCGTTCCTCGTCCGCGCCGTGGTCCGCCACCACCACGAGCGCCTCGACGGCAAGGGCTACCCCGACGGCCTGGCCGGCGACCGCATCCACCAGTTCGCCCGCATCTCCTCCGTCGCCGACGTCTACGACGCCGTGACCTCGGAGCGCGTCTACAAGGCCGCCGCCCCGCCGAGCGTCGGCGTCGACGTCATCGAGCAGGGCTCGGGCACCGCCTTCGACCCCGAGGTCGTCGCCGTCTTCAAGAAGGTCGTCATGCCGTACCCGCCCGGCTACGAGGTCGACCTCGTCGACGGGCGCCGCGGCGTCGTCATCGAGGTCGACGTCAACGACCCCTACCGCCCCGACGTCCGGATCAAGAACGACGACGGGTCGGTCGAGGAGATCGAGAAGGCGACGCTCCTCGGCCACGAGGACGGCGGCCGGCCCGGCCGGGCCGAAGCCGCCTAGCCGCCGCCCCGGCGGCGCCCCTCAGCCGGATTGCCCGGCGGTGTCGAAGAAGGTCATCTTCACCGCGACGTCGTGGTCGGGCGGGCCGATGTAGTTGTGGACGACGAGCCGGTACTGCCCGGGCTCGAGCCGATCGCCGACGGCGATGGCGGCCTTGTCGAGCTCGGACCCGTTGCTCGACGTCTCGACGTCCTCCCACGACCCGTCCGCGGCCTTGCGCTGGACGTAGAGGTCGATGTCGGCCTGCTGGCTGGGGACCGCGACGGCCTCCGCGCGGGCGTTGTCCTCGCCCTCGCCGAGCGCGAACTCGACGTACTGGCTGCCGACGCCCAGCGGCCGCGCGTCGGCGCCGGGCGCGCCGGTGGTGACCGTGGTCTCGATCGCGTCGTGCGCGGGCTTGTCGAAGCGCCGCTCGACCTGCAGCGGGACGTCGTCGGCCCTGACGCCGCCCTCCCCGTCGACGACCGGCACGGCGACCATCGTCGCGCCGGGGCCGGTGAAGACGGTGACCTCCGGGTCCTCGGAGAAGAACGGGACCTTGTCGGGGTCGGAGGTCGTGACCTGGAGGACGAGCCGGTGGCCCTTGCGCAGCCGGTGCGCCATCGCCATCGCCGGCGGCCTCAGCTCGTAGCGCTGCCCGGGCGTGACCGTCTTGCGCGTCGCGATGCCGTCGCGCAGCTCGGGGTTGATGGCGAACTGGCTGATGCGCCGGCGCTTGCCCTCGGCGTCCTCGTCGAGCAGGTTCGCGATCAGGTGCACCCGCGGCGCCGTGACCGAGGCGTGCAGCTCGAGCCGCGGCAGGCCCGCCATGAGCATGTCGCGGTCGAACTGGGCGGTCTCGAAGCTGACGCCCGTCTCCCACGTCGGGTCGACGAAGGCGAACTCGCTGAAGCCCTCCTTGGTGCCGGTGAACGTGTGGGTCCCGGCCTCCGAGCGCTTGGGCTCGCGGGGGCTCATCTTGCCGTTGGCCTTGGGGTAGAACCGCAGCCGCCGGTCGGCCAGCGGCCAGTCGTTCCCGGTGAGGACCTCGGTGCGGGCGCCCTCGCGGACCGCCGAGAAGGACTGGTCGTCGGAGAGGAAGAGCTCCATGTCGGGGCCCGTGTTCACCTTGGCGCCCTTGAGCTGCTTGTCGAACCACGCGTGCAGCGCCTCGGTCCACTGCAGGCCGCGGCGGTTCGGACAGCAGCCGGAGCCGTGGTCCCACTGGCCGAGCCACAGCTTGTCGCGGCTGTCGCGGCGGTCGAGGAACCAGTCGAGCGCGGGGACGCGCGCGGCGTTGTCGTTGACGCCGTGGACGGCGAAGACGGGGATGTCGGCCTCCTTGACGCCCTCGGTCCAGTCGCGCTCGAGGTGCCACTTGGAGTAGCGCCCGCTGAGCTGGTCCTCGCCGGCGGTCAGCGCGGAGTTCGGCAGGCCGCAGCCCTCGTACTGGGTGTTGTTGCCGAAGTCGTCGCCGGTCTCGGCGCCCGTGTACGGGTCCTTGCCGACCGGCGGCAGGTGGCGGGCGACGGTCAGGTACTCGTAGGTCCACTGCACCCCGGTCCACTGGAGCATGTAGGGGACGCCGCCCTGGAACTGGTGGTGGTACATCGACGCGAGCCCGGCGCTGGGCACGATCGTCGCGAGGCCCTTCGGGCGCTGCGCGGCGGCGACGCTGGGCGTCGAGCCGACGTAGGAATGGCCGGTCATGCCGACGCGGCCGTTGGACCACGCGCGCGAAGCCGCCCACTCGACGACCTGCTCGAGGTCGCGGGCGTCCTTCGGGCCGAGGTGGTCGAGGCAGCCCTGGCTGTGGCCGGTGCCGCGCAGGTCCATCATCACGACGGCGTAGCCGCGCGGGGCGAAGAAGCCGGTCAGGCCGATCGACTTGCCCTCCTCGTCGCGCGGGTCGGGCAGGATCCGCGTGCCCTCGCGATCGGCGAGCGTGCCGTGGTACGGGCTCGCCTCCAGGATCACCGGCCAGTGGCCGGCCTTCTTCGGCTTGGTGACCTCGATGTGCAGCAGCTCGCCGTCGAACGCCGGCAGCTCGATCGTCGTCTTCTCCGTCGCGTAGACGGGCTGCGAGAGGCCGCGCGCGTTCGCGACGTAGTCGAACGTGCTCTTCTCCGCCGCGGCCGTCGGGGCCAGGGCGAGGACGATCAGGAAGGTGAGGAGGAGGAGACGCGTGAGGGCCGGCATGCGTCCTGGAACGCACGCCGGCCCTCAGTCTGGCGGTCTATTCGTAGGCCAGCGCGCTGAGCGGGCTCATGCGCGAGGCGCGGCGGGCGGGAAGCACCGCCGCGAGGATGCCCGCGATGACCCCGACGATCGCGAGCGCGATCAGCGAGCCCGCCGGCACGAGGAACGTGAGCCCCTCGTCGCTGAGCGCGGACGTCACCGCGTAGGCGAGCCCGAGGCCGATGACGATCCCGCTGCTCACCCCCATCAGCGCCGTGACGATGCTCTCCTGGCGCACCATCCGGCGGATCTGGCGCCGCGTCATCCCGACCGCGGCCAGCATCCCGAGCTCACGGCGACGCTCGAACGTCGCCAGCACGAGCGCGTTGACGATCCCGAAGAGGCTGACGATGACCGCCAGCGCCAGGAGGACCACGAAGATCCCCATCAGGATGTCGATGCCCTCGGTGATCTTCTGGACGAACGCCTCCTTCTCGAACGCCCTCGCGTCGGGGAACGGCGCGACGGCCCGCTCGACCGCCTCCGTCGACTCGGCGTCGACGAACGTGTAGACCGTCCGCTGGTTCTCGAACGACCGCGCGTACGTGGCCTCGCTGACCGTGATCGGCCCCATGTCGAACGCGCCCAGCACCGCCGACTCCTCGATGCCGCGGACGACGAGGTCGAGCTCGTCGCCGCCCGGCGCGGTGATGGAGAACGTGTCGCCGGCCTTCAGCGAGTGCTCCTTCGCCCAGCCCTGGTCGACGATCGCGCCGTCCGTCCCGAGGTCGGCGACGGACGTCGCCTCGCCGACGTAGTCGAACTTGAACAGGGCGTCCGAGCCGTCGCTGACGCCGTTCACGCGTTCGGTGTCCCCGAAGGCGCGCGCGCCGTCCTGCCGGACCGTGGCCACGCCGTCGATCCCCGGCGCGTCCGCGACGGCCTTCGCCACCGCCGGCGCGAGCGGGGACCAGCCGTCCTCCCCGGTGACCACGTGCGACGCGGCGATGCGGCGCTCGGCCGCTCCCTCCGTCGTGTCGCGCAGGCCGGCCGCCATCACGGCGACGACCGTGACGAGCGCCACGCCGACGGTGAGCGCGCCCGCGGTGGCCGCGGTGCGGCCGGGCTGGCGCAGGGCGTTGCGACGGGCCAGCACGCCGGCGATGCCGGCCAGCTTCTCG
>DASVRH010000308.1:0-4909 GCA_036388715.1 Solirubrobacteraceae bacterium
CGACGCCCATGAGCGCGGAGTTCTCGAACGTGCCCCCCGCGTTGTGCGTCTGCCACTCGTCGATCCAGTTCTCGCCGCAGCAGACCTCGTACGGCGCGTCCCCGCACCACGATCGATGCGCCTCCCAGTACGGGCGGTTGCCGTCGACCCAGCCGCTGATGATGCCGCTGAACATGCAGGCGCCGGTCCCGTACGGAGCGTCGATGCTCTGCTTGCCGATCGTCGCCTGGGTGACCTGCGCCGCGCCCGGCGGGAAGTAGCGCCAGTAGGCCTCTTCGTTCGCGTTGAACCACGTCCCCGGGGCGTCGTGGGCGACCCAGTAGCCGGTGCCGAGGTAGCCACCGCCCCAGTAGAGGCCGTAGCGGCTGGTCGGCGCGGGCGCCTCGGGCGCCCAGCCGGCGGGTGAGGCCGCCGACCACTGGCCCTGATCGGTCGTCCCGGCGCCCCAGTCGAACGTGTCGTACACGTACGGCGGATCGACGAGGATCGGGTACGCCACGTCGGCGCCGCGGTGGGCGACCTCGACGATCAGCCGGTTGCCGTCGGCGCGGGTCTTCGTCGCGACCGGACGGCCGGCGGCGTCGAGGGCCGACGCGGCGGTGAAGCGCCCGGCGACGGTGCCGCCGGAGCGCACCTCGAAGACGTCCCCGCCGTTCGTCGCGCGCAGCTCGGTGCCCGTGCCCAGCACCGTCAGGGCGAATCGCTCGGGCGCCTGGTCGGAGCGCACGACGTCGTAGAGCTCGACGCCGTTCGGGAGCGGGCGCACCGCGACGTCGGCGTCGCGGCCGGCGTTGGCGTACAGGACGCTGCCGCCCACGGCGACGCCCTCGGCGTCGGCGTCGGCCGCCTCGGGCCGCAGCACGACGCCGCCGCCGACGTCGATGCCGTCGCCGAGGCGCGCGGCGATCCGCAGCGGCGTGACCGCGCGCCGGGGCGCGAACGCGTCCCCGCGTCTCGCGAGGGCGAGGTCGATGGCGTGCAGGTCGCCGTCCTCGCCGGGCGCGGCCACCGGCGTCGTCGAGACGAGCACCCGGCCTCGGCGCGGCCCGTCGGCGCCGTCGCGGACGCGGACGGTGAAGGGATTCAGGAAGTCGACGACCTCGGCGTCCTCGGTCAGACGGACGGGCGGCGCTGCCGCGCTGCGGCCGAAGCGCGCGCGGTAGACGGCCGCGGCATCGGCGCGGCCCAGGCCCGAGTGGCGGAGCCGGGTCCGGCGGCGGTCGGCGCGAGCTCCGGGCGTGTCCTGGGCCGCGCGGCGCTGCTTCTGCGTCTGGAGCTGGTGCCGCGCCTCGCGGCCGAGCTCGGCGGACGCGGGAGAACGAGGGTCGAGGAGCGAGGTCGGCGGGACCTCGGTGTGGCGGTCGACCGGGACGTGGTGGCCGCTCGCGGCCGTGCCGCCGAGGGCGACGACGAGCGCCGTGACGAGCGCCGCGGCGGTGAGCATCCAGCCGGCGCGAGCGCTCCGCGCACCGTCCGCGTCATGGGCGTGCGAGGTCGCCGCGCGCGGCGTCTGATCGTGCATCCCTGCCCCCAGTCCTTGAAGGACTCGAACAGTAGACCTTCATTTAGCAAGTACAAGAGCCATTTGCATTTTGTACTCGCCGATCAGTGCGATTCTCCGCAAAGAGCGGGTTATTCGGGACACCAGGCGGGCTTCGGCTGCCCCGCGAGCTGCCCGCCCGGACAGTCCTCGGCCGGCACCGGCCGCCGCGGGTTCCTGATCCGCAGCAGCCCGATCACGCCGCCGACCGCGAGCAGGAACGCCGAGAAGGCCGCGCCCATCCGGAAGCCGTCGAGGTCGAGCGTGCCCCCGATGACCGCGCCGACGCCCGCCACCGCGAGCAGCGAGGCGACGCGCGCGACCGCGTTGTTGACCCCGGACGCGATGCCGGCGTTCTGCTCGTCGGCGTCGGCGAGGATCGCGGCGGTCAGCGGTGCCACGGCGACGGACAGGCCCACCGCGAAGACGGCGACGCCGGGGAAGACCTCGGAGATGAGCGACGGCGTCTCGTCCACCATCAGCATGAGCAGGAGCGCCCCCACCGCGCAGACCAGAGGCCCGATGCCCATGAACAGCCGCGGCCCGTGTCGGTCGGCGAGCGCGCCGAAGCGCTTGGACAGCAGGAACATGACGATCGTCGTGGGCAGCGTCGAGAGGCCCGCCTCGAGGGCGTCGAGCCCGCCGACCTGCTGGAGGAAGAGCACCAGCAGGAAGAACATGATCCCGAGGCCGCCGTACATCGCGAACGTCTCGACGTTGCCCCAGGCGAAGTTGCCGCGGCCGAACAGCCCCAGCGGCAGCATCGGGTCCTCCTCCCGCCTCTCCCACCAGAGGAACACGGCGAAGACCGCGAGCCCGGCCACGATCGGGCCGACCACCATCGCGCTCCCCCAGCCGTGCTGCGGCTGCTGGATCAGGCCGAACGTCGGGCCCGCGAGGCCGAGCGCGCACAGCGCCGCGCCGGTCCAGTCGGGGCGCCGGCCCTCGTCCATCCGAGGCAGCGCGGGCATGCGCGCGGTGAGGCCCAGCGTGATCGCGACGAACGGGACGTTGATCGCGAAGATCCAGCGCCAGTCGAGCGTGTCGACGAACCAGCCGCCGGCGAGCGGGCCGACGATCGCGGCGATGCCGCTGTAGGCCGTCCACGTCCCGATCGCGGCGCCGCGCTCCGACCCGCTGAACGCGGCCACGATGATGGCCAGCGACGCGGGCGTCAGCAGCGCGCCGAAGGTGCCCTGGAGCGCGCGGCCGGCGACGAGCACCTCGATCGACGGCGCCGCCGCGCAGAGGATCGACGCCGCGCCGAAGCCCGCGACGCCAATCGCGAAGACGCGCTTCTCGCCGTAGACGTCGCCGAGCGAGCCGCCGATGAGGATCAGCGACCCGAGCATCAGCAGGTAGGCGTTGACGACCCACTGCTGCCCGGCCAGCCCGCCGCCGAGGTCCTCGCGGATCGCCGGGAGCGCGACGTTGACGACGGTCGAGTCGAGCAGCGCGACGAACGACCCCATGATCGCCGCCAGGAGCGTGATGCGCTTCTCGGCCGCGGTCAGGGTCACGGGGCGAGACTACGGCGCGGCCGCTCGGGCCGGCCCGGGGGCGAACGGCGACGCGCCCGGCTGGTCGCGCAGGGCATCCGGCACCACCTCCGGCGCGAACACCTGACGGGGGTTCATTCGAGGGAGGGTCCGCATGTCCGTAACGCTTGCCGCCGTCGGCGGCAGCGCGATCGTCGTCGGTGTCGCCGTTCTGATGCTCGTCGTCGTCGCGTACAGCTACTACTCGATCAAGGGGAGCGGCATCGCCGCGCACCCGAGCGACGGGCTCGACGGGGCCCCGGGCGCCGAGGGCCCCAGCGACGCGGCGAAGGGCCGGGGCTCGGAGGGCGACGAGGTCGACGGCAATCTCGGAGGGACGTTCTCGTCACACGGCACGAGGTGACGCGCCGGCCCGGCTAGAAGCCGCGGCGCTCGCGGTCGATCGTCGGCGACGCGCCGCCCGACCACAGCCGGCGCCACGAGTACGCGAGCCAGAGCACGGCGAGGACGAGCGCGGCGATCGTCCAGCCCTCGTCCTCGGTCGGGTCGACGCCGCCGACCGCGACGAAGAAGAGGAAGAGGACGACGAGCGCGCCGCAGATCGACATGAGGATCGTGAGCGGCGTGAAGCCGCCGCGGTAGTCGCTCGACCGCCGCCCCGGGCCGCCTCGTCGCTCGCCCGCCCGCCGGTCCTCGCGCTGCCTCCGCTCCGCCATGCGCGCGAATGTACATCGCGCAGCGGCGGCGCGCCAGCGTCAGAAGACGACGGTGCGGTTGCCGTCGAGGAGGATGCGGTCCTCGAGGTGCCAGCGCACCGCGCGCGCCAGCACTGTCCGCTCGATGTCGCGGCCGATGCGCTGGAGCGCCCCGACGTCGTCGCTGTGGGTCACCCGCTCGACGTCCTGCTCGATGATCGGCCCGGCATCGAGGTCCTCGGTCACGTAGTGCGCCGTCGCGCCGATGATCTTCACTCCGCGCTCCTTCGCCCGCTGGTACGGCCCGGCGCCCGCGAAGGCGGGCAGGAAGGAGTGGTGGATGTTGATGACGGGGGCGCCCACGCGGTCCAGGAACGAACGGCTGACGATCTGCATGTAGCGGGCGAGCACCACGAGGTCCACGCGCCCGGCGAGCCGCTCGAGCATCGCCTCCTCCGCCCCCGGCCGGGTGTCGGGCGTGTTCGGCACGTGGACGTACGGCACGCCGAACGCCTCCGTGTCGGCGCGCGCGTCGTCGTGGTTGGAGACGACGAGCTCCACCGAGGCGTCGAGCTCGCCGCTGCGCCAGCGCCACAGGAGGTCGAGCAGGCAGTGCTCCTCGCGGCTGACGAGGATCGCCACGCGCTTCGGGACGTCGGCGCGCGTGTAGGCCCACTGCATGTCGAACTCGCGCGCGACGGCGTCGAAGTCGTCGAGGGGCTCGCTGTGCTCGAACTCCATGCGCATGAGGAAGCGCCCGCCGGAGGGGTCGGTGGAGTGCTGGGCCGACGAGGTGATGTTCGCGCCGTGGCCGTGCAGGAACGCGGCGACCGCCGCGACGATCCCCGGGCCGTCCGGGCAGGAGACGAGCAGCCGTCCGTGCATCGCTATTCCCTCACGACCAGGTAGACGCCGGCGGCGAGCAGCAGCACGCCGATCACCTTGCCGAGCGTGATCGGGTCCTTCGGCAGCCCCAGCAGGCCGAACTGGTCGAGCACGACCGACGCGCTGAGCTGCCCGGCGATCGTCGCGGCGACCACGGGCCCGGCCCCCAGCTCGCGCACGGTGACCAGGACAGTCGTCACGTACGCCGCGCCGAGGACGCCTCCGGTCAGGTAGTACCACTGCAGCGACGTCGCCTCGCCCATCGTGCTGAAGCCGCCGCGCGCGAACGC
>DASVRH010000309.1:0-19387 GCA_036388715.1 Solirubrobacteraceae bacterium
CCGCGGGGTCGCGCGGGTTGGCCGTCGTGCGCTCCTCGGCGCTCTCGACGAGGTCGTCGATCTGCCCGTTGCCGGTGCCGCCGTTCTCGCTGAAGGCGTCGACGAGGCCGCCCTGCACGTCGCCGCCGATCCCGAACAGCACGAGGCCGCCGCCCATGAGGATGGCGAGCGACAGGTAGATCACCTGTACGGTCCGGCGCCGGCCGCGTCCGCGGAGGTCGAAGAGCATCTAGGGGTCGTCCTGGTCGGAGTCGTCGTCGTCCTCCCCCCACAGGGAACCGGGAGGACTCACCCGGTTGACCCAGGCAGCGAGCAGGATACTCAGCTCGAAGAGCACCATCAGGGGGAGCATCGCGAGCGTCATCGTGACCGGGTCGGGCGTCGGCGTGGCGACCGCGGCGAGGACGGCCACGCCGAGCAGGACGTAGCCCCAGTTCTTGTGCAGCTGGCGCGGCGTGACGATTCCCAGGCGGGTGATGATCAGCACGCCGACGGGGATCTGGAACAGGATCCCGATCGCCGCCAGGAACATGATCGAGAACTTGTAGTAGTCCCGGGCTTGGACGAGGATGTCGAAGTCGTCGTCGTTGAAGTTCTGCAGGAAGTCGACGGCTCTCGGTAAGACGACGAAGTAGCCGAACAGCACCCCGCCGAGGAAGAGCACCGGCACCATCAGCAGCATCGGGACGACGAGCTTGCGCTCGCTCGGCTCGAACGCCGGTATGACGAACGCGTAGGCCTGGAACAGGATCAGCGGCAGGGCGAGCAGGAGCGCGGCGTAGAATGCGACGCTCATCGTCGTCGTGAACGGCTCCGCGACCCCGAGGGTCACCGGCTTTCGCTCGCGGTCGGTGGGGACCGCCGCGGCCTGGGCCGCGCTGGCCCGCTCGGCCGACGCCCAGCCCTCGCGCGCGCTCTCCAGCGCGCGCCGCTCGCCGGCCGGCAGGTCGCGCGCGCGCAGCTGCGCCTCGATGACCAGCCGCTGGCGCCGGGCCGCGGTCTGGGTCGCGCGCGCCGCCTCGCCCGTCTTGATCTGGAAGCGCGCGTTCTGCTCGAGCGGGTCGTTCGAGCGCTTCTCGCCGTCGAGGTTCTGCGTGTCCTCGAGCGGCTTGTTGACGATCTTGAGGACCGCCTCGTTCTGCCAGAAGGTGAACGCGAAGCACGCGACGAGCGCGAGGACGCAGACGATGATCCGCCCGCGCAGCTCGTCGAGGTGCTCGACGAGGCTCAGGTGCTCGTCGTGCGGGACCGGGCGGCGGAGCGCCGTGGCCAACGGCTACGCGCGGGGCTCGGTGACCCGCTCGTCAGCGGCGTGCTGCTGCGACGAGACGGCCGCGGGAGGCTCGAGGGCGCGGACCTCCTCCTCGTCCTCCTCGTCCTTGGTCTTGCCGGTGATCGAGTCCTTGAACTCGCGCATGCCGGAGCCGAGGGAACGGCCCAGGCCGGGGAGGCGCTTGGGGCCGAAGATGACCAGCAGGATGACGAGAACGATGATGAGCTCAGGAAGGCCGATGCCGCCGGGCATTGCGACTCCTCGGTCGTGGTCTCGCAAGCGTAGCCGGTGTCTCGCGCGTACCTGCGTAGATCACGCGTCGAACTCGCTGTCAAGTTCGATCGGCGACCGTCCGATGAAGGGCGCAGAGGTTCTCATGCACCAGCCGCCCGAACACCACCACCACGTCCGCCGCGTCGTCCTGCCCTCGGGGAAGACGATCGAGGTCGTGTACTTCGAGAACGAGCCGACGGGCCAGGCCCCGCGGCCGGTGGGCCCGGAGCGGCACGTCGCCCCCGAGACCGCGGACCTGCACGTGTGCGGGACCTGCGACTCCGGGCTGGTCTACCCCGTCGAGTGGGAGGAGGCCGGTGCGACCCATTGGGAGGTCGTGCTGCGCTGCCCCAACTGCGAGTGGAGCGGGACCGGCGTCTACGAGCAGCAGGTCGTCGAGCGCTTCGACGAGGAGCTCGATCGCGGCACCGAGGCGCTCGTCCGCGACCTCAAGCGCCTGATGCAGGCCAACATGGAGGACGAGATCGAGCGCTTCATCACGGCGCTCGAGGGCAACCACGTCCTCCCCGAGGACTTCTAGGCCCCCGGCCTAGGAGTACCTCTCCACGACTCCGTCCGCCACCAGTTCCAGCGCCCGTCGCTGCGGAAGGTCCGGCAGCTCCCGCTTCGCCTCGTCCACGATGGAGAGGGCGCGTCGCCGCGCCTCGTCGAGCGCGCCGGTGGCCGCGATCTCGTCGCACACCCGCTCCGCCTCCTCGGGGGTGGTGATCGAGCGCGGGTCGATCGGGAGGCCGGCGAGGATGAACGGCAGCGTGATCGTGCCGTCGAGCAGGTCGGTGCCGCGGTGCTTGCCCGTCCGCTCGGGCGGGCCGCTGACGTCGAGGACGTCGTCGAGCAGCTGGAAGGCCAGCCCGACCCGCCGGCCGAAGGCGGCGAGCGGCTCGACCTCGCGCCCGGCCGCCAGCGCGCCCAGCTCGCACGCGGCCTCGAAGAGCGCCGCGGTCTTCAGCACGCAGCGCTCGAGGTAGCGCTCGACCGACACGCCGGCGTCGAAGGCGTCCTCGCGCTGGAGCAGCTCGCCGCGCGCCAGCGCCGACGAGGCGCGCGAGAGCGCCCGGATCTGGTCGGCGTCGTCGTTGCGCGCCAGCTCGGCGAAGGCGCGCGAGAAGAGGAGGTCGCCGGTGGCCGTGGCCATGCCGCGCCCCGCGGTCGCGACGACCGTCGGCTTGCCGCGCCGCAGCGAGGCGGCGTCGAGGACGTCGTCGTGGACCAGCGTGGCCGCGTGCACGAGCTCGACCGAGGCGGCGGCGCGCACGACGGCGTCGGTCTCCGTCCCGGCCACGAGCAGCACGAGCAACGGCCGCAGGCGCTTGCCGCCGGCGGCGATCGTCGTTCCCGCGTGGGCCGCGAGCACCTCGCCGTGCCCGCCCGCCGCCACCGCCAGCCGCGTCTCGACCGCGGCCAGCAGCGAGGGGATATGGGCGCCGCCCGCGTCGACGACGCGCGCGACCGCCGGGTCGACCGCCGTCACCCCTTCGTTCCGTGATGGATGGCGATGATGCCGCCGGCGGTGAGGATCCACCCCACGTCGCGCAGCCCGACGTCGTGCATGAGCGCGGCGAGCGACCGCGCGTCCGGGAAGCGCTTCACCGACGCGGGGAGGTAGGTGTAGGCGTCCGGGTCGCCGGCGACCTTGCCCAGCGCCGGCACGGCGCGGTCGAACCACAGCGAGAAGAAGGTCGACAGCGGCGGCTTCGAGGGCGTCGTGATCTCGAGCACGACGACGCGGCCGCCCGGCTTCACCACGCGCGCCATCTCGCTCAGTCCCTGGCGCAGGTCGCCGAAGTTGCGCGCCCCGAAGCCCACGGTCGCGCCGTCGAAGCTGCCGTCGGCGAAGGAGAGGTGGTGGGCGTCCTCGGCGGAGAAGAGCAGGTGGGGCGCCTTCTCGCGCGCGAGGTCGAGCATCCTCTCCGAGAAGTCCACACCGACGACCTCCGCCCCGCGACCCGCCATCTCGATGGCCAGGTCGCCGGTGCCGGTGGCGACGTCGAGCATCCGCGAGCCGGCCGACGCGCGCGCCAGGTCGGCCGCGCGCGAGCGCCAGCGGTGGTGCATCCCCGCCGTCATGACCCCGTTCATGAGGTCGTAGACGCCGGCGATGCGGTCGAACATCGCGCGGACCTGCTGGTCGGGCAGCCGGCCAGCAGCCGCCATCTACTCGTTGACCGACTCGCCCTTGAGGTCGGCGAGGAACGCGACCATGATGTCGAGCTGCTCGGGATCGAGGTCGGCGAACGACGGCATCGGCGCGGTGGGGTTGATGAGCGTCCGGGCGATCGCCTGGCGCGGCAGGCGCTGGCCGATGTCGGTCAGCGGCGGCCCGGGGCCGTCGTTGCCGTTCTCGCCGATCTTGTGGCAGGCCAGGCAGCCCGACTGGGCGACCACCTGCTTACCCTCCTCGAACTGCGCGACGCGGTCCTCGCCCTCCGCCACCACCGCCGCCGGGGCGTCCATCTCGATTGCCGTCGGCGACCCGGCGTTCGCGCCCAGGTACGTCAGGTAGGCGATGGCGACGATCGTGAAGATGCCGGCCGCGGTGGCGATCGGCCGCCGCTCGGGCCGCCGCTCGGGGTTGCGGTCGTAGAACGGCAGCAGGAACAGCAGGATCATGCAGATCGTCGGGATGCCGATCGTGGCCAGCGGGACCAGCGCCGCAGGCTTGATGACCCGGAGCAGCTCGAAGAGGAAGAAGAAGTACCACTCCGGCCGCGGGACGTAGGTCGTCGTCGTCGGGTCGGCCTTCGGGCCGAGCTCGGCGCCGAGGACCAGCGACATCATGATGATCGAGAGGACCACGATCGCCGCCATGACGGAGTCCTTGGCGACGGCGTAGGGGAAGAACGGCTTCCCCTGGGCCTTCAGGATCGAGTACTCGCGGAGGTACTGCTCCTTCTCCTGCCGGTTCACGTCAGCGCTCTTCGGTCTTCAGCTCGTCGGTCTCCTCGGCCTTCAACCACGGGGGCGCGGTCGTGCCGAGCTTGGCGACGAGGTAGAGGTGGGCACCGATGAGGGCGGCGATCAACCCGGGCACGAGCATCATGTGGATCGCGTAGAAGCGCGACAGCGTGGTGGCGTTGAAGTCGGGTCCTCCCATCAGGAAGTCCGACAGGTACGGGCCCACGAGCGGCCCGGTGCCGTTGATGTTCACGCCGACGATCGTCGCCCAGTAGGAGCGCTGGTCGAACGGGAGCAGGTAGCCCGTGAACGACATGACGAACGTGAGGATCAGCAGGACGACGCCGATCACCCAGTTCAGCTCGCGGGGGTACTTGTAGGCGCCGAAGAAGAAGGTCCGCGCCATGTGGAGCATCACGAGGATGACCATCACCGACGAGCCCCACTTGTGCATCCCGCGGACGAACTCGCCGAGGAAGACCTCGTTGGTCAGGTAGCGCGTGGACTCGTACGCCTCGTTGGCCGACGGCCGGTAGTACATCGCCAGGAACACGCCGGTCAGCGCCTGGTTGAGGAAGGCGAACATCGTCGCCGAGCCCAGGGTGTAGAACCAGTTGGTCCCCTTCGGGACCTTCCGGAAGAGCATCCAGCGGCCGGCGCCGGACAGCGAGGTGCGCTCGTCGATCCAGCCGACGGCGCTGATCCCGGCGTCCTTGGCCTGGTCGAGCGGGCCGACCTTCTCCTCGCCGGGCCGCGGCGGCGGCGGCTTGAGCGCCGGCGGGATCGGGGGCAGGGGGAGCTTGAGCTTGGGCATGGGCTACGTCCCCGGCAGCTTGCGCTGCGTCGGGCGGGAGGGGTACATGAACTGGCCGACCCCGTCGAGGTCCTCGCCGGGGTAGCGCGGCGAGAAGCGCCGCAGCTCGGAGTTGACGGAGAAGCGCGGGCCGACCTCGACGGTGCCGTCGCCGCCGATCCGCGTGTAGAAGCGGTCGAGCGGGCGGACGGGCGGGCCGCCGGCGACGGCGCCGCGGAAGTCGTAGACGCCGCCGTGGCACGGGCAGATGAAGCGCTCGGAGGCGGGGACGTAGCGGACCGGGCAGCCGAGGTGCATGCACCGGGTCGAGATCGCGACGACCTTGTTGTACTCGTCGGGCTTCTCGGTATCGATGTCCTTGTTGAACTTCCGCATGTAGACCGTCGTCTGGCCCACGACGCCGATGCCCTCGGTCTCGGTGATGACCTTCGGGACGTACTCGTCGAGCGGGAAGTCGTCGAAGTTGCCGACCGGCTGCCACTCGACCTCCTTCTCCTCGAAGATCGGGCCGAGGGCGAAGCCCAGCGCCGGCAGAGCGATGGCCGACATCGCGACCGCGCCCGCCACGTGCGCCGTGCCGGTCATGAACCGGCGGCGGGTGACCGTCTCGCCCTCGAACGCACCGGGGTACTGGCGGTCGGCCGTGTACTTCGACTTGGACTGGAGGTGGCGGTCGGGCATGGGGAGAAAGGCCGCTTTCGCGGGGCCGGAAATCTACCGACCCAGAGGCTACGACGGAGTGAAGCCCGTCACGCCCAGACGGCGGGCGGTGGCGCGCCATGCTTCCGCGGTGGCGCCGGGGCGCTCCTCGGCGGCCGCGCGGGCGCAGTCGGAGATGAGGTCGGCGAGCGCGCGGATCGCCTCCAGGTCGCCCTCGGCGGCCAGCCTCTCCAGGCCCGCGGCGTAGAGGCGGTCGCCGTCGAGCAGGGCGAGATCCTGGTCCGCCGCCGCCCCCGCGTAGTGGAGGTCGTGGCCCTCGCGGACGAGCCGCAGCGCCTCCTCGCGGGCCGTCACGAGATCTCGGCGAACGCCGCCGCGGCGACCTCGACCGTGCGCTCGACCTGCTCCGGCGTGTGGGCCAGCGAGGGAAACCAGGCCTCGTAGGCCGACGGCGGCGCGTAGACGCCGCGGGCCAGCAGCGCCCGGCACCAGGCCGCGTAGGCGTCGTGGTCGGTGGTCTGCGCCGCCGCGTAGTCGCGGACCGGCTCCTCGGCGAAGAAGACGGTCAGCAGGCCGGGGACGGTCGGGATCTGCACCGCCCGCTCCCCCGCCGCCTCGCGCAGACCGGCCGCGAGCGTCTCGGTCGTGTGGGCCAGGCGCGCGTAGGCCTGCTCGTCGAGCATGGCCAGCGCCTGGAGCCCGGCGGCCACGGCGAGAGGGTTGCCCGACAACGTCCCCGCCTGGTAGACGGCGCCGGCGGGCGCGATGTGCTCCATCAGGTGCTGCGGCCCGCCGTAGGCCGCCGCGGGCAGGCCGCCGCCGATGACCTTGCCGAGCACGACGAGGTCGGGCTCCACGCTCGTCAGCTCCTGGGCGCCGCCGCGGGCCACGCGGAAGCCGGTGATCACCTCGTCGAAGACGAGCAGCGCGCCGGTGGCGGTCGCGCGGTCGCGCAGCAGCTCGAGGAAGCCGTCCTCGGAGGGGACGAGGCCCATGTTGGCCGGGAACGGCTCGGCCAGGATCGCCGCGAAGTCGTGCTCGGCCGTCGCGCGCTCGACGGCCTCCGGGTCGTTCCACGGGATGACGATCGTGTTCGCCGTCGCCGCCTCGGGGACGCCCGGCGACGACGGCTGGCCGGCGGTGGCGAGGCCCGACCCGGCGTCGGCGAGCAGGCCGTCGACGTGGCCGTGGTAGGCGCCGGCGAACTTCAGGAGCTTCTCGCGCCCGGTCACCGCGCGGGCCAGGCGGATGGCGCTCATGCTCGCCTCGGTCCCCGACGAGGTCATCCGCAGCATCTCGACCGACGGCATCCGCCGCGAGACCTCCTCGGCGAGGGCGACCTCGCCGGCGGTCGGCGCCCCGAACGTCGTCCCGTTCGCGGCGGCCGCGCCGATCGCCTCGAGGATCAGCGGGTGGGCGTGCCCGTGGATGAGCGGCCCCCACGACAGGACCCAGTCGACGTAGCGGTTGCCGTCGACGTCGATCAGCTCGGCGCCGTGGCCGCGCTCGACGAAGATGGGGTCGCGGCCGATCGACTTCATCGCCCGCACCGGGGAGTTCACCCCGCCCGGCAGGTAGTGCAGTGCACGCGCGTACAGCTCGGCCGACTTCGTGTCGCGCACCGAGACGGCCATCAGGCGTGCCTGCGCTCCCACTCCTTGAAGTCGTCGGTGAAGTAGAGGAGGCGGATCTTCTTGAACTCCGTCGACGAGTAGAGCGTCGCGCGCTCCTCGATGCAGCCCATCTCGGCCTCGATCGCGTCGAGGATCGCGTCGCACTCCTCCTTCGACCGGCCGTGGGCCATCGTGAAGAGCTGGTACTGCCAGTCCTCGTAGGTCGGGCGCTGGTAGCAGTGCGAGATGCCGCGGAACGCCGCCATCCGCGGCCCGATCTCGAGCACGCGGTCCTCGGGCACCTTCCAGACGCCCATGCCGTTCGCGGAGAAGCCGGCGCGGCGGTGGAAGAGGATCGCGGCGACGCGGCGCAGCAGGCTGCGCTCCTTCATCCCCTCGAGGTGGTCGAGCAGCTTCTCGACCGTGATCCCGAGCTCCTTCGCGGCGGGCGCGTACGGCTCGGCGACGACCGGCATGTCGCCCTGGGTCGCGCGGATGACGGCCTTGTCGAACTCGTCGAACGGCTGCTTGACCTCGGGGGCGGGATCGATCGCCTCGGCCGCCTTGGCCAGCTGGTCGGTGCCGCCCTCCATCTCGAGGTCCATGCGGATCTTGAAGAGCTTGAGCGTGGGGAGCTGGCGGATCGAGGTCGCGCCGGTCAGCTCCTGGAGGACGTCGAGGGTGCCCTGGAGGCCGAGGGCGGAGTCCTCCTCGACGGCGAGCGTGAACCACATGTTGAAGTCGTGGTTGCGCAGGTAGTTGTGGCTGACGCCGGGGTGCTCGTTGACGATCTTCGCGGCGCGCCACGGGTGCTCGGGGTCGACGCGTGCGGCGACGAGCATCGACGCGTAGCCGAGGGCGCGCGTGTCGTAGATCGGCGTGACCTGGCGGATGATCCGATCGTCGAGCAGCGACTGCACGCGGGCCAGCGCCTCGTCCTCGCCGATGCCGGCCTCGCGGGCCACGCTCGCGTACGGGCGCGGCTCGAGCGGGAAGCGGCCCTGCATGAGGTTGAGCAGCTTCTTGTCGAGGTCGTCGAGCGGCCTCGCGGCGCCGTCCTTGCGCGACCGCAGCTTGGGTTTCGCTACTGAAGCCATTCCGCGGCGTCCTTCGCGTGGTAGGTGATGACGATGTCGGCGCCGGCGCGGCGGATCGACGTGAGCGTCTCCAGCACGGTGGCGCGCTCGTCGAGGTGGCCCGCGGCCGCGGCGGCCTTGACCATCGCGTACTCGCCGCTGACGTTGTAGGCGGCGACCGGGAGCTTCGTGGCGTCCTTGACCGAGCGGATGACGTCGAGGTAGGGCAGCGCCGGCTTGACCATGACGACGTCCGCGCCCTCCTGCACGTCGAGGAGCGCCTCGCGCAGCGCCTCGTCGGCGTTGGCCGGATCCATCTGGTAGGCGCGGCGGTCGCCGAAGGCGGGCGCGCTGCCCGCCGCCTCGCGGAACGGGCCGTAGAAGGCGGAGGCGAACTTGGCGCTGTAGGCGACGATCGGGACGTCGGTGAAGCCGTCGTCGTCGAGCGCCTGGCGGACGGCGCCGATGCGCCCGTCCATCATGTCGCTGGGCGCCACCACGTCGGCGCCCGCGCGCGCCTGCGCGACGGCCGTGCGCGCGATGAGCTCGACGGAGGCGTCGTTGTCCACGTGGCCGTCCGCGCGGACGATCCCGCAGTGGCCGTGGCTCGTGTACTCGCACAGGCAGACGTCGGTCATGACGACGAGGTCGGGATGCGCCTCCTTGATCGCGCGCGTCGCGAGCTGCACGACGCCCTCCTCGTCCCACGCGCCCGAGCCCTCCTCGTCCTTGTGCGCGGGGATCCCGAACAGCAGCACGCCGCCGAGGCCGAGCGCGTGCGCGCGGCCGGCCTCCTCGACCGCCGCGGAGATGGAGAGGCGGTCGACGCCGGGCATGGCGGCGATCGGCGCGCGGCCTTCGAGGCCGAGCTCGATGAAGAGCGGCAGCACCAGGTCGCCCGGCGCCACGTGCGTCTCGCGCACGAGGTCGCGCAGCGGGCTCGTGCGGCGCAGGCGCCGCAGCCGGGTTTGCGGGAAGGCCACGGGATGGAGGCTATCGCCGTTCAGTCGAAGCGCCTGACCGCGACCCGCGCGACCGCCAGGTAGGCGGCGACGAGCGCGAGCAGGTGCGCGACCGGGCCGAGGACCGACTCGCCCGTGTCGTTGAGCGTGCGGTCGAGCGCCTCGAGCGTCGGCTTGAACGGGAACGCGGCGGAGACGACCTGGATGACGTCGTAGAGCGTGTTCGACACGGTGCCGCTGGGCACGAGCGCGAGGAAGGCGATCGGCAGCGAGAGCAGGAACGCGAGCAGCGACGCCGCTCGGACTTCTCTCGCGAGGCCGCCGACCGCGACGCCGAGGGCGCTGAAGGCCAGCGCGCCCGCGAGCAGCGCGAGCAGCCACAGCGGCGCCTGCGACCACGCGATCGACACAAACGCGCTCAGCCCCGCGACCATCACCGCCGCCAGGGCGAACGCGCACAGCGCGGCGAGCACGACCTTCTCGGCGAGCAGCTCGAGGTGCGTCACGAGGCCGCGGACGAGCCGCCCGAACGCGTGCTCCTCGCGCTCGAGCGCGAGCATGCCCGCGGCGAGCAGGACGGTGACGAACATCAGCGAGACCGTCACGGCGACGGCCACGGCGAAGCTGTCGAGCGGCGTGTCGGCGCCGTCGAGGACGGTCTGCTTGACGATCACCGGCTCGCCGATCGAGGCGAGGATCGCGTCGGAGAGGTCGAGGTTGTCGACGGCCAGGCCCGCGAAGCGCGCGACGCGCTCGAGCTCCTCGCGCGCCTCCGACCCGCGCGGCAGCGCGGCGGCGCGGTCGCGCAGGATCTGCTCGCTGCGCTCCAGCCCGAGGACGTCGAACTGCTGGAGGAAGAGGTCGATCGTCCCGCCCTTGAGCAGGATGTCGAGGTACTGCGCGCCGATCTTCGTGATCTCGCCGCTCAGCGCCTGGTTGGCCTCGGCCAGGCGGGACTCGATCGTCGACTCGACGAACCGCCGCTTGACCGGGTCCTCGCCGTTGTAGATGACCTCGACCTGCGGGCGCTCCGGCGAGCCCGTGAGGCTCAGCGAGTCGCGCAGCTTCTCCGTCGCGTCGGCGGGCACGATCAGCGCGCCGAGCGCCTCGCCCGACTCGACCTTCTCGATCGCCTCCTCGCGGCTGGAGACGCGGATCGGCTCGACGGCGTCGAAGAGCTGGTCGGCGAAGGCCGACGCGTCGCGCTGCTGGCCGCCGACGTCGAACGTCGTCTCCCCGGGCGGGACGCCGTTGTAGAAGGCCACGGTCGGCTTGTCGGGCCCGCCCGAGATGGAGAAGCCGATCAGGAGCGCGACGAGGACGGGGTAGGCGACGAGCAGCGTCACCAGCAGCGGCGAGCGCCGGAGGATCTGGAGGTCCTTGAGGAGGAGCCACCTCAATGCCCCCGCTCCCTCAGGTACTCGACGAACGCGGCCTCGAAGTCCTTCGCCGCGCCGACCGTCGTCTCGAGCTCGTCCGGCGTGCCGCCGAAGAGCAGCTCCCCGTCGGCCAGCACGAGGACCCGGTCGGCGTGGCGCGCCGCCTCGGCGAGGTCGTGCGTGGCGAAGACGATCGTCGTCCCCTCGGCCGCGAGCCGGTCGAGGAAGGACCAGACGCGCTGGCGGTGGCGCGGGTCGAGCGCGGAGGACGGCTCGTCGAGCAGCAGCACCGGCGGCTGGCCGAGCAGCCCGATCGCGATGTTCACCCGCTGGCGGTTGCCGCCCGACAGCGTCGAGAGCTCGTCGCCGGCGCGCTCGGTCAGGCCGGTCTGGTCGAGCGCGCGGACGACGGCGTCGGCGACGTCGGCCACCTTCTCCAGGCGCGCGAAGAGCCGCAGGTTCTCGGCGACGCTGAGCTTCCCGTAGACCGCCGGCTCCTGCGGGACCCAGCCGGTCCGCTCCATCTCGACCGTCCCGCTCGTCGGCTCGACGATCCCGCCGAGGATCGACAGCAGCGTCGTCTTCCCCGCCCCGTTGGGCCCGATGACGGCCAGGCGCTCGCCCGCCGGCGCCTCGAAGCTCACCCCGCGCAGCGCTTCGCGCGCGCCGTAGCGCTTGGTGACGGAGTCGGCCGCGATCATGCGGCGGGCAGGCTAGACCCAAGCTCGCTGCCGCACTGCCGGCAGTAGACGTCGCCCGCCCGCGGCCACGCGCCGCACTCCGCGCAGGGCGGTGGTCGCGAGGTCGGCCCGGCCACCGCCACGAGCTGGCCGTCGCCCCACGGCTCGAGCACGAGGTGCCGGCGCAGGTAGAGCACGGTCTCGCGCAGCGTCGCGGCGATCGGCAGCGCGATCAGCGCGCCGACCAGGCCGTAGATCTCGGCGCCGAAGAGCAGCGCGAAGATCACGAGCAGGGGGTTGATCCGCAGCGTGTACGAGAAGACCTGCGGCGCGACGACGTGGCCCTCGAGCTGCTGCAGGCCGAGGAAGAGCAGCCCGACCCACACCGCCGTCAGCGGGTCGTCGAACAACGCCACCGTCATCGGCGGCAGCGCGCCCAGGACCGGGCCGACGAACGGCACGAGCTCCATCACCCCGAAGAAGACGCCGAACGCCAGCGCGTACTCCTTGCCCTGCGGGAAGATGCCGATCGCCCCGTAGATCCACAGCGCGGCGCCCGCGCTCGTGCCCATGATCGTGCTGAAGAGGATCTGGCCGCGGACGTAGCCGGACACGGCCTTCTGCACGCGCGTCGGGTAGTCGTCCTCCGGCGTGCCGTCGCCGGGCGGCATCACGGACCGCACGAGCCGGCCGATCCGCGGGCCGTAGAGCAGCATGTAGATGCTCAGGACGAGCACGAGGATCAGCTGGATCGAGACCTGGATGACCTCCCGCAGCAGATCGCCGGTGAACGACACCACCTCGCCGGAGCCCTCGAGCACGTTGTCCTGGAGCGTCTCGAGCGCGGTCTGCCCCTGCGCCTGGATCTCGACGTCGATCCCCTGGTCGTCGAGCCACTCCTGGAGGTCGGCGAGCGAGGCGTTCGCGTCGTCGACGAACTCGGGGACGTCGCGCTGGAAGGCCGCGACCTGGTCGGCGATCGGGCCCGACAGCAGGTAGCCCAGCGTGGTCAGCGAGACGAAGAACCCGAGGTAGACGATGGCGACCGCGAGGCCGCGCGGGATGCGGGCGCGTTGCACCACGGTCACCATGGGGTTCAGGATCAGCGCCGTGACCGCCGCCACGATGAACACCAGCAGCACGACGCCCGCCGCCCGGGCCAGCGCCCACAGGCCCAGGAGCAGCACGGGCAGCGTGACCAGCTGGACCCAGCGCGGGACGACGACCGTCGACGGGACCTGCGGGGTGGGAGGCTGCTCCCCTGCCATGCCTCATCCATTCTCGCAAGCGGGCGCCACGTGACCAGCATCCTCTTCGTGGGGGACGTCGTCGGCGGGCTCGGCCGGCGCACGCTGCTCGGCCTGCTGCCCTCGCTGCGCGCCGAGCTCGCGCCCGACTTCGTCGTGGTCAACGGCGAGAACGCGGCCGGCGGCCTGGGCATCACGCCCACGATCGCCGACGAGATGCTCGCGGCCGGCGTCGACGTGATCACGCTCGGCAACCACGCCTACCACCGGCGCGAGATCCTGCCCTACCTGGGCGACCACGACCGCATCGTGCGGCCCGCCAACTACCTGCGCCGCCACCCGGGCCGGGGCGTCACGGTCGTCGAGCGCGGCGGCGTGCGGCTCGCCGTCGTCAACCTCATCGGCACGGTCTTCCTCAAGGCGGCGCGCTCGCCGTTCGACGAGGTCGAGACGGTGCTCGGCGGTCTCGAGGGCGAGGCCGACCACGTGCTGGTCGACTTCCACGCCGAGGCGACGAGCGAGAAGGTCGCGATGGGCTGGTACCTCGACGGGCGCGTCACCGCCGTCGTCGGCACGCACACGCACGTGCCGACCGCCGACGAGCGCGTCCTCCCCGGCGGGACGGCCTACGTCAGCGACGTGGGGATGACGGGCCCGCGCGGCGGCGTCATCGGCGTCAAGAAGGAGCAGGCGATCAAGTCGCTCGTCGACCAGATGGGCGTGCGCTTCGAGACGGCCGAGGAGGACCCGTGGCTGATGGGCGTGCTCATCCGCTGTGAAGCGCCGGGACGGGCTCTGTCGATCGAGCCGGTTCGGCGGGCGTGGGACGGGGCGGCGTGACGACGCGGTCGCGGCCGAGCAGCGCGAGCATCACGAGCGGGAAGAACCAGACGACGTAGAGGTAGAACCAGTACGTCACGACGAGCTGCCCGGCGAGCAGGACCGCCGCGCACAGCGCCGCGAGGCGCACGCGCTCGGCGGGGCGGCGCGGCACCAGGGCGACGCCGGCAGCGATCGCGACGGCGAGGACCTTCGCGATCGTCTGGAGCGTGTCGAGGTCGTAGAGGCCCCAGATCGAGAACGGCGCGTCGCGCCCGGCCTGGAAGCCGATCGTCCGGTCCCAGAACGTGCCGAGATCGTCGACGGTGAGCACGAGGGTCAGGGCGGCGACCGCGGCGAACGCCGCGAGGAAGAGGGCGACGCGCCTGACGCCAGCTCGCAGCGGCAGCCCGGCGAGCCCGTGGGTCGCCAGCACCGGTCCGAGCGCCAAGGGGGCGAGCTTGGTCAGGCCGGCGACCGCGGCGAGGCCCCCGCGGGGCGGCGCGCTCGTCGCCACGAGCAGGGTGGCGACGACGAGCAGCGCGACGAGCGTGTCGTTGGCGTTCGTATTCAGCGCGTAGAGCGTGAACGGGAACGCCGCCCACGCGTAGGCGAGCGCGACGCCGAGGGTCTGTCCCCCGGCGCGGCGGCCGAGCAGCCAGACGCCGGCGAGGGTCAGCAGGTCGAAGACGATCGCCGCCGCGTGGGCGGCGGGCAGGTCGTCCCACGCCCCGCTCCACGGGAAGACCTGCTCGAACGGCAGGTAGGCGAGGTAGGCGAGCGGGCCGTAGGTGTCGCCGTGCTCGTTGTCCGCCGGCCAGCCGCCGTAGAGCGGGTCGCCGTCGGCCAGGCGGTCGGCGCCGATGACGCCCGCGTAGCCGACGTCGATCACGTTGGACTCGACGAGGTTCAGCCCGAGGCGGAAGCCGGCGAGGAAGACGATCCCGATCGCGAGCCACGACGTCGGCACGAGCAGCTTCGGGGGAGGGCCTCGCTCCGCCGCCCCACGCACCCCGATCCACAGCATGCGCAGCAGCAGATAGGCGAGCAGCGGCGCGACGATCGGCACCGACGTCTCGACCTCGGCCGCGTTGAAGTACGCCAGCGAGACGCTGAAGCCGCACAGCACGGCCAGGTCGAGGTGGATCAGGGCGAACGGCCGCCGCTGGAGGAACGGCACGACGAACAGCACGAGCAGCGGGATCCAGACGTACGGGGCGTTGACCTTCTTGCCGAACGCGCCGTCGTAGCCGCGCGCCATCGTCCACGCGACGCGGAAGCCCGTCCACAGCTCGACGATCGCCCCCGACCGGTCGCCGATGATCACCTGCGCGATCTCCCGCCGCGGCGCGCCCTTCGGGGTCTTCGCGTAGTAGCTCACCTGCCACAGGGCGCTCCCCTTCTGAAACGCCTCGCGCGTCGCGCCGGGGTTGTCGGCGAGGACGTCGCGAACCTCGGGCTGCCGGTCGGCGATCCGCAGCGCGTCGCGCGCCGTGCGCTCGCGCAGCTTGGGCAGCTCGTCGAGCGACTTGGGGCGGACGAGGTCGTCGGCCGCGAGCGCGGCGGGCGACGCCGCGAGACCGAGCACCACCGCGGCGACGAGCGCCGCGGCGGCCCTCACCGCGCGAAGCTCCAGAGCTTGTTGCCGAGGAAGCTGAGCGGCGTGGCGGCGGCGATGGCCAGCGCCTGCGCCGGGACCTCGGGGGCCTCGAGCCCGCCGATGAGCGCCTCGAGCACGAGGAGGTTGAAGCCGAACGCGACCACGCTCACGGTGAGGAACTTGGCCGACTGGTGGCCGGCATGCCCGTGGTGGGCCTTGAACGTCCAGTGGCGGTTCCACCAGAAGTTGTTCGCGACGGCGACCACGAAGGCGCCCAGGGCGGCCAGGCGGTAGTGCGCGTCCATCCCGTGGACGAGGAACGTGAAGACGATGAGGTTGACGACGTAGCCGCTCGCGCCCACGATGGCGAAGCGGACGAGCTCCATCCAGTTGGCGGGCTTGCGGACCCCGGCGTTCATCCGCGTGCGGAAGCGCGGAGGCGCCTCCACGGTGGCGGCGTACTCCTTGGTCATCCGCCCGAGGGTAGCCGGAAGTGGCGCCGTACCAGCCCGGCCACGTCGCGGATCGACCACTGCTCCGGGGCCTCGGCCTCCTCGACGCCGCTGAAGATCAGCGCGCCGAGCGAGTCGCTGCGGTGCAGCGAGCCGTGGGACCCGCCGCCGACGTGGTCGGCGCCGCCCCAGTCGGCGAACTCGTAGCCGGGCGCGGCCGAGAGCAGGACGTCACCGGACGTCGGGCAGTTCAGCGCCGCCCACACGCGCGCGAGCGCGTCCGGGTATGGGTCGGAGGTGAAGACGCCGCCGTCGGTGCTCGCGTCGAGGACCTCGAGGTTGCCGCGCACGACCCACTGCGCGCCGCGCGCGTCGCGGACCTCCTCGCCCGGGGCGAAGGAGAGCGTCCCGCGCTCGCTGGTCACGATCGCCACCCCCTGCTCGAGGTGCATGACGAGGTCGACGCCGTCGAGGTCGAGCGCGGTGCCGAGCACCTGCGGGAGGACGTGGTCGCGCGCACTGGGGACAAGGACGTAGACCATCGCCGAACGTTGCGCGGGACAAACGGCGATCTCCGCGTCGTCGGCCTTGGCGCGGCCCGGGCCGGCGACGGCCAGGTCGCCGAAGGCGTCGATGATGTCGACGCGCTGCTCGACCGCGGCGTGGGAGTGGTCGGCGACGACGATGACCGCGTGGTCTGAGAGAAACTCCTCGACGCCGCCCGCCGCCTTCATCACCCGCTCGATCTGGTGGTCGGCGTCGTGGATGGAGCTGACCTGGGCGTGCGGGCCGTTCTTGTGCGAGTGCGTGTCGTTGTCGGGCAGCGACAGCAGGAGGAAGTCGAAGAGGTCGTGCTCGACCAGGTGGGCGCCGACGCAGCCCGAGTGCTGGTCGCGCAGGCCCGGCATGCCGAGCTGGCTCTTGCAGCCGGTCTGGCGGCTGGCGTACACGTCGGCGTAGAACAGCTCGCGCGGGCCCTTGATCGGGCGGCGGAAGAGCGTCTGGCCGGCGATCCGCGTCAGCGCCGTGTCCTTCGAGGCGAGGTGCTCGTGGCGGCCGCGGTACATCAGGTACGTCGTGCCGGCGGTCCGCAGGTCGGCGTCGTCGAGCGACTCGAACACCGTCGGCGCGTCGGCCGCCAGGTGCTCCATGTTCATGTTGTAGACCGTGTCGACGAGCTGGCGGTTGATGCCGAGCCGGCGGGCGGCGCCGAAGCTCGAGCCGTACTCGACGTAGCGCTTCTCCTCGCGCGACCACCAGTTCATCGAGGGCACGTGGTGGCGGTCCTGGAGGTGGCCGGTGGCGATCGTCGCCGCGCACGTCGGCGTGACCGAGGGGAACGCGGCGCAGCACTCGTCGACGTAGGTGCCGCGCTCCATCAGCAGGCCGAGCGTCGGGGCGCGGCCGGTCGCGACCGCGCGCTCCAGCGCCGACGGCTTCATGCCGTCGACGACGACGAGCATGAGCTTCGTCGCAGGCACCGCTAGCGGAGGATCCGCAGGCCCGCGTACTTCTCGCCGGCGCGGCGGCGGCCGCTGATCAGCAGCCACACGAGCGCGCCGAGCGCGATGACGCTGACCGGCGGGAGCAGGATGGCCAGCGCGGCGAGCAGCAGCGACGCGCCGTCGGCGTAGAGCGTCAGCGCCTCGCCGGCGTCGTCGTCGAGGCGGGCCCGGGTGCGGCGCAGGAGGTCGCGGATGGCCGTCTGGGCGAGGAACGCGCAGGCCAGGCCGCCGATCAGCCCCGGCCACCACGTCGACTCCTCCTCGGCCAGCGCGCCGGCGAACAGCAGCGCCCCGACGCCGAGGGCCACGCCGGCGAGCGCGGCGCCGAGCGGGCTGCGGTCGAGCCCCTCGCTCGTCATCCGCCGCTGGAGCAGCACGAAGGCGATCAGGGCGACGACGACGGCCAGCAGCCAGCCGGCCTTCTCGAGGAAGGCCAGGTCCGTGCCGTCGAAGTCGAGGATCAGGTCGGAGGAGGCCGCCGCGCCGGCCAGCAGCGCGGGGAGGAAGGGCCGGATGCCGGCGGCGGCGCCGAGCCCGGCGCCGGTGAGGATTGCGAGAAGGGTGTCCATGGTCGGCGGAGGTAGCCTCTGCGTGCCCTCATGAGTGGAAGCTCAAAACCACCCGGGCGCGCCGCGCGCGACCTGGAACGGTACGCGGGCCTGTTCGCCCAGCGTACGAAGGTCATGACCTCGTCGGCGATGCGCGACCTCATGGCCATCACCGAGCGCCCCGAGGTCATCTCGCTGGCGGGCGGCCTGCCCGACACCTCGACCTTCCCGCCCGACAGCTACGCGGCGATCATGCAGAAGGTCGCCGCGGAGTCCTGCGCCCGCGCGCTGCAGTACGGGCCGACCGAGGGGATGGCGGCCGTGAAGGCGTGCATCGTCGAGGTCATGGCCGAGGAGGGGACGGCCGTCGACCCCGACGACGTCCTCGTCACCACCGGCGGCCAGCAGGTCATCGACCTGATGTGCAAGACGCTCATCGACCCCGGCGACGTCATCGTCGCCGAGGCGCCGACCTACCCGGGCGCGATCCCCGCCTTCACCTCCTACCAGGCCGACGTCGTGCAGGTGGGGATGGACGACGACGGCATGCTCATCGACGAGCTCGAGGCGACGCTCGACGCGCTGGAGCGCGACGGCCGGCGCCCGAAGTTCATCTACACGATCCCCACCTTCCAGAACCCGGGTGGCGTCACGATGTCGCTCGAGCGGCGGCGCAGGCTCGTCGACATCGCCGCGGCCCGCGAGCTCCTCGTGCTCGAGGACAACCCGTACGGCCTGCTGCGCTACGAGGGCGAGCCGCTGCCGACGCTGCGCTCGCTCGACCGCAGCGAGTTCGTCGTCTCGCTCGGGACCTTCTCGAAGATCCTCTCGCCCGGCATCCGCCTCGGCTGGGCCGTCGCCCCGCGGCCGGTGCTGCAGAAGATGAACGTCGGCAAGCAGGGCGTCGACCTCTGCTCGTCGTCGATGACGCAGCTCTTCGTCGCCGCGTACTTCGAGTCCGGCCGCTGGCAGGACTACCTCGACTCGCTCGTCGGCCTCTACCGGCGCCGGCGCGACATCATGTTCGAGGCGCTGGAGGAGTACTTCCCGGCGCAGTCGGAGTGGACGCGGCCGCAGGGCGGCCTCTTCCTGTGGGCGACGATCCCCGACGAGCTCGACACCACCGACCTGCTGGCCCGCGCGCTGCAGGAGAACGTGGCGTTCGTGCCCGGCCGGGCGGCGTTCCTCGACGGCCGCGGCGGGTCGTCGATGCGGCTGAACTTCTCCGGCGTCGGCGACGACGACATCCGCGAGGGCATCCGCCGGATCGGCGAGGTCGTGCGCGAGCAGCTCGAGCTGTACTCGACGCTCACCGGCAGGCCGCCGGCGCCGGCGCCCACGGCTCGGCGCGGGGAGAGCCCGCCCGACAACGTCGTGCGGATGCGGCGCCGGGCGGGATGAGCACGGTCGCGGTCCTCAAGGGCGGGCGCTCGCTGGAGCGCAACGTGTCGCTGACCAGCGGCGCGCGCGTGCAGGACGCGCTGGAGCGGCTCGGCCACGACGTGGTGTCGCTCGACGTCGGGCACGACCTGGTCACCCGCCTGCGCGAGGCGAGCCCCGACGCCGCCTT
>DASVRH010000310.1:0-2307 GCA_036388715.1 Solirubrobacteraceae bacterium
GAACGACTGCTTCATCACCCCGGCCGGCTCGCGCGAGTCCGTCGGCTTGGGCAGGTTGTAGTCGAGGTAGTGGCCGTTGGGCTGCAGGGCGTACACGAGGTCCGACCACGGGATGTACGGCGCCGCCGCCGCGAGCCGCAGCTGCGTGCCGTTGGGCGACTTCCAGTCGGCGTACGTGCCGTCCTCGTTCATGATCCGGTCGCGGAGCATCGTCATGGCGAACGAGACGCCGCCGCCGTAGGAGCCGCCGTGGACGCCGAGCTTCAGCGGGTCGGCCACGCCGTCGTCGACCAGCCGGCCCGCGAGGTGCTGGTAGTCGCGGATCTCGTAGCGCGTGTCGTCGAGCTTGATCCACCCGCCCGGGCAGCGCGGGTCGAGCCGGTTCGGCGGCGTGCCGCACGAGCCGTTGAAGCCGCGCGAGGTGATCGAGAGCACGGCGTACCCGCGGTCCGCCCACGGCTTGGACGAGTTCGAGACGGTCGAGTCCTCCGGCGGGTCGTCGACCACGGGGAACTTCGCGCCGCCCCACCCGTGCGCCAGCATCATGAGCGGGAACGGGCCGTCGCCCGTCGCCGGCAGGGTCACGTTCACGTCGACGAGGTGGCCGTCGAAGGTGTCGACCTTGCCCGAGCAGAGACGGACGCCGTTCGAGTCGGCGCAGGTGAGGCCGAGCGGGTCGGCGGCGGAGGCGGTGGCGGGGAGCGCGCAACAGGCCAGGAGCGCGAGGAGCAGGACGCGGCGCATGGGTCGATCTTGACACCGGAAGGGGGCATTTCGCGCCGGTCTGCTGTACTTAGGGCACCCTAATACCGACCCCAGCGATCTGAATTCATGACGAAGACCCTCCTGACCCTCCTCGCCCTCGTGGGCGCGGCCCTCGCCATCGCCGCGTGCGGCGGCGACGACGAGGACGCGCTCGTCGTCTACTCCGGCCGCAACGAAGAGCTCGTCGGCGACCTCCTCCAGCGCTACCAGGACGACACCGGCGCGAAGCTCGAGATCCGCTACGGCGACTCCGCCGACCTCGCGGCGACGCTGCTCGAGGAGCGCGACAACTCCCCGGCCGACGTCTTCCTCTCCCAGGACGCGGGCGCGCTCGGCGCCGTCGAGAACGAGGGCCTGCTCGCCCCGCTGCCGCAGGCGGCGCTCGGCAAGGTCGAGCCCCGCTTCCGCTCGCACCAGGGCCACTGGGTCGGCCTGACCGGCCGCTCGCGCGTCATCGCCTACGACAAGCGCGAGCTGAAGCCGAGCGAGCTGCCGCAGTCGGTCTTCGACGTGCCGAAGGCCGAGTGGAAGGGCCGCGTGGGCTGGGCGCCGACGAACCCGTCGTTCGAGTCGTTCGTGACCGCGATGCGCAAGCTGAAGGGCGAGGACGTCGCGAAGAAGTGGCTCGAGGACATGGTGGCCAACGACACGAAGCCCTTCACCAACAACATCGCCGTCCGCGACGCGATCGCCAACGGCGAGATCGACATCGGCCTGATCAACCACTACTACGTGGCCGAGGCCGTCGCCGAGGAGGGCGAGGACTACCCGGTCGGCGTGTTCTTCCCGCCGAACCGCGACATCGGCTCGCTGATCAACGTGTCCGGCGCGGCGATCCTGGCCTCCTCGGAGAAGAAGGAGGAAGCGCAGAAGTTCATCGATTATCTCCTTGGAGAGGGGGGGCAGAGGTACTTCGCGAAGGTCACGAAGGAGTACCCGCTGGCCTCCGGCGTCCAGCCCGACCCGGCGCTCGAGCCGTTCGACGCGATCCAGTCGCCGAAGATCGACCTCGCCGACCTCGCCGGGCTCCAGGACACGGTGAAGCTCCTCCAGGAGACGGGGGCGCTGTAGCCGCCGAGGCGGACCTCCCGCTGCTGGAGGCGCCGGCCCGGCGGGGTCGCGCCCCCGGCGGGCTGCTCCTGGCCGGCGCCGCCGTCGCGGCGGTCGCCGTGCTCCCCCTCGTCTACCTCGCGATCGTCGTCGGGGGCGCCCCCGGCGACGCGCGCGAGGCGCTCTGGTCGGCCGACGCGCTGAGGCTGCTCCTGCGGTCGGCCGGCCTCGCGGCGGCGGTGACGGCGACGACGATCGCCATCGCCGTGCCGCTGGCCTGGCTGACCGTCCGCACCGACCTGCCCGGCCGCCGCGCGTGGGCCGTCCTGTGCGCGCTGCCGCTCGTCATCCCGAGCTACATCGGCGCGTACCTGATGGTCTCGGCGCTCGGGCCGAGCGGCCTGGCCCAGGACGTGCTCGGGGTCGAACGGCTGCCCTCGATCTACGGGTTCTGGGGTGCGTGGCTCGTCCTCACCGCCTTCACGTTCCCGT
>DASVRH010000311.1:0-13442 GCA_036388715.1 Solirubrobacteraceae bacterium
CTCGCGCTGCTGGTCACGAGCGGGGTCCAGCTCGCGATGGTCGGCGACGAGGACGCCGGCCACACCACTGACGGCGCGCGGCAGGTGGCGCTCGTGCCGCCGTCGCTTGCCGGTGTCCTCGGCGACGAAGGCGCCGACGAGCGGCGCCCGCCGGCCCCGACGGCCCCGACGCCGGAGGCCCGGCCGGCCCCGCCCTCGCGGCCCGCTTCATCGCCGGTGGAGGCGACCGGGGCGCAGGCCTCGGTCTCGCTCCCCGCGGCGCGCCGGGCGCCCGCCCCCACACATCCGAGCCGCCCCGGCGAGCGGCGGCCCGCCGACGTGCCGGCTCCGCGACCGGCGACGCCGCCCGCCCCCTCCCGCCCCACCGCGCCCGCGCCCCCGGCGCCCACCGCCGACCCGACGCCGCAGGGGCCGAGCACTCCGGCGAGCCCGGCGCAGCCCGTCGTCGTCGTCACGCGCGGCCGCCGGCCCGCGAGGCCCGGCGGCAAGGGCCGCCCGGCGCGGAACGGCGCGCAGGGCGGCCCTCCCGGCCTCGGCGGCGACGTCCCGCCCGGCCACGGCGGGTCCCCTCCCGGCCACTCGCCGGGCCGGCCGCCCGGCCACGGCGGCGACGTGAAGCCCCCCGGCCACGGCGGGACCCCGCCGGGCCAGGGCAAGAAGCACGGCTGAGGAACGACCGAGGGCCGCGGCGAACCGCGGCCCTCGGGGACGAGCTGCGAGGCGGTGTTCGCCTACGCGTGCGCGGCGGCGGGCGCCTCGGCGCGGCGGGGCAGCAGCGTCTCGCGGGCGATGACGAGCCGCTGGATCTGCGACGTGCCCTCGTAGAGCTGCATGATCTTCGCGTCGCGCATCAGCTTCTCGACGGGGTACTCCTTGATGAAGCCGTACCCGCCGTAGACCTGCACGGCGTCGGTGGCGATCACCATCGCGGAGTCGGCCGCGAAGCGCTTCGCGTGCGAGGACTCGAGCGTGTTGCGCTGGCCGTTGTCGAGCAGCGTCGCGGCGTTCCACGTCATCAGGCGGGCGGCGTGGATCTTGGTCGCCATGTCGGCGATCATGAACTGGATCGCCTGGTGCATGGCGATCGGCACGCCGAACTGGACGCGCTCCTTGGAGTACTGCGTCGCGAACTCGAACGCGGCGCGGGCGATGCCGACCGCCATGGCCGCGACGCCGGGGCGCGTGAAGTCGAGCGTCTGCATGGCGACCTTGAAGCCGTGGTTCTCCTCGCCGAGCAGGTTCTCGGCCGGGACCTCGGTCTCGTTGAAGGTCACGGTCGCCGTGTTCGACGCCCGCTGGCCCATCTTGTCCTCCTTCTTGTCGATCACGACGGTGTCGTCGCGATCGACCACGAAGGCGGAGATGCCGCGGTGGCCGGCCTCGGGGTCGGTCTTGGCGTAGACCGTGTACCAGTCGGCGTACTGGCCGTTGGTGATGAAGCACTTCTGGCCCGTGATGACGTACTTGTCGCCCTTCTTCACGGCCTTCGTGCGCATGCTCGACACGTCGGAGCCGGCGCCCGGCTCGGTCAGGCAGAAGGAGGCGAGCTTGCACTCCTCCATGAGCATCGAGAGGTACTTCTTCTTCGTCTCCTCGGAGCCCGCGATCGACACCGGCGCGGAGGCCAGGCCGTTGGCGCCGAGCGACGTCTGGATGCCCGAGCAGCCCCAGGAGAGCTCCTCCTCGATGAGAGCACCGCTGAGGTGCGACAGGCCCGGCCCGCCGTACTCCTCCGCGATGTGGGTGTTCATCAGCCCGAGCTCCCAGGCCTTGTCGATGATGTCCTGAGGCCAGGTCCCGTCCTTGTCGTACTCCCAGGCAACGGGGCGGATCTCGTTCTCGGCGAACTCGTGAGCGAGATCGCGGAGGTTCTTCTGCTCGTCGGTGAGCGTGAAGTCGACCATGTGAAGGCGTTGTCTCCTGTGGCGGCGGCCAGCCGGTTGACTGGCCAGTCAACTCTGCGCCGAAGAGAGTACCGGCCCTCTATGTGCGCGGACGCACTAAGTCGACAGCAGCGCCCAGACCACGATCCCCACGCTCCCGAGGAGCACCACGAGCGTCACGACCACGAGCGGCCACTGCTCCTCGAACACCGCGGGGCGGCGCGGGGCCATGGATCGGCGGCGGAAGCGCTTCCAGAGCGGCACGCCTACCGGCGTACCCGGAACCGCGCCCGCCGCGCCGCCGCGACGTTCCCGGCCGCGTCCGTCGCGACGAGGACGACGGCGTGCCGCCCGCGCCGCACCCGCGGCAGGCGCACCCGCACCCGGTTCGCCCCGGGCGTGACCGCGAAGGTCGTCCGCTTCACGCGCCGCCCCCCGCGGCGGACGGCGAGCCGCACGCTGCCGGCCTCCGACGCGCTGAACGACACGGTGAGCCGCCGCCCGCGCCGGCGGACGCGCAGCCCCGAGAGCACCGGCGCGGTCGTGTCGGCCGCGACGACCGGCGGAGGCGGCGGGAGCGGCACCTCCTCCGCGGGAGCGGGCGCCCCGGCCGGCTCGGGATCCGCCGGCGCCGGCTCAGGCGGCGCCGCCCGCTCGTAGGCGCCGATGTCGACCGCCCGGCCCTGCACCCGCGCCGCGCCGTCCACCGCGCGCGGCCCGAGCAGCGAGGCGGTCCCCGCGTCGATCAGCGGCGAGTCGTCGGCGAGCCGGAGGCTCCCGCCCACGAACCGCGGGTCACCCGACCGGTTGTCGGCGCCGATCGTCTTCACGCCGGCCCCGGCGACCGCCCGGAAGCCCGAGTACGCGACGTCGACCGACCCCGGCGGGCACGGCGGCAGCGCGCAGATGTTGGCGACCCCGTCCGGCGCCTGGGTGTCGATGTCGGCCAGCTCGCCCCGCGCGATGACGTTGCGCGCCTCGATGTCGCCGGGCGCGTTGCCGGCCTGGCCCATCAGCGACCACACGCCCCGCGAGAGGTCGCCGGTCGCCACCGCCGTCACGTTGCGCAGCCGCATCCCGTTCCCCAGCGAGAAGACGTGGTAGAGAGCCGTGCCGTACATCGCCGAGGCCGTCGCGACCGTGTCCGTGATCAGCACCTCGTAGGACGCCGAGATCCCCGCCACGCCGCCCTCGGCGACGACCCGCCGCACGACGCCGTTGCCCGTCAGCCCGCCGCCGAGCATGAGCGCCACGCCCTGCCCGCCGGCGCGGATGGTGGAGTCCTCGATCAGCGGCGCGAACCCGGCCGAGAGGCCGACCCCGCCGCTCGTCATCTCGCCCGCGTCGACGTCCACCCGGCGCAGCGTGCCGTCGGTGACGCCCAGCAGATCCATGCACGCGCCGCCATACGGCGCGGTCACCTCGGCGGTGACGTCCTCCCAGGTCTGCCCGGGGTTGCTCGCGTAGACGCACTTCGCCTCCGACTTCACCGCCACGTCCTGCACCGTCACGTCGCCCGCGTGCACCGCGAGCGCCACCCCGCCCGGATCCTCGGAGCGGATCTCGACGTCACGCAGGGTCGTCCCGTCCGCGCCGACGGCGACCGTGAAGGCCGTGCCCGGCCCGGTCTCGACGATGACCGGCCGCGGGGCGCCCTCCTGCCCGTGCACGTCCAGGCGCTCGCCCACGATCGGGTTGGCCTGCGAGGTCAGGTCGTACGTGCCCGGGGCGAGGACGACCTCGTCGCCCGGCGTCGTCAGCGTCATGTTCACCGCGCGGTCGATGCGGCACGGCGCCGCGGGCGTGCACGTCCCGACGACGGCGCCGCCCGGGGCGGCGTGGCGGACCGCGGCCGGGGCGGCCGACGGCAGGAGGGCGAGCATGAAGAGCGCGAAGAGCGCGACGAAGGTCCTCGACATGCGCGAAGCATCGGCCCCGCCGCGCCGGAGGTCAGTGTCACGTCGGTCTCAAATCCGCTGTCACAATCCGGGGATCGAAGAGGCCTTCGGCACCGTCCTGCTGCTCGTCGTCATCGCCGCCACCATCGCCGCGGTCATCAGCATGCACGGGGCGCGCTACGACCACGTCGGCCGCGGCGGCCTCTTCGAGGACGACAACCAGATGAGACGCGAGCCCGCGCCCGCCGTGGCCGCCGCCGAGCGCGACGACGAGATCCGCCAGATGCTCACCGCCCGCAATGCCCGGCGCGAGGCCAAGGGCCAGGCGCCGCTGGACGTCGAGGACGAGCTGCGCCGGCTCACCCAGGCCGCGCCGGCGACCGACGACCCCGCGCTCGTCGCCGAGGTCCGCCAGCTCGTGGTCGCCCGCAACGAGCGACGCGTCCGCCAGGGGAAGGCGCCGCTGGACGTCGAGGAGGAGGTCCAGCGCCAGCTGCGCGAGCTCGGCGGCGGTGCTTAGCGACGCGCGGAGCGGGGAGAATGCGCCGCATGGCCGATCCGAAGACCTTCGAGCTCGACGAGCTCGTGACCCGCCCCGGGACCTACTTCAACCCCCAGACCGAAGTGCTGGTCGTCGTCGACGACAGCCCCGACATCGACACCGAGATCTTCAACATGGAGGAGATCGAGGGCTCCGACTGGGTCCTGATCGCCGACGAGGTCCCGGTCGACGAGGCCCGCCGCGACGACCTCATCGAGCGCTTCCAGGTGACGGAGCGGCCGAACCCCGGCGTCTACGAGGAGGACGACGAGGACGAGGTCGACGAGCTCGAGCCGGATCCCGACCCGGACGAGTGAGTCACGCCGAGGCGCGTGCCTCGCGCCGGTCGCCCAGCACCGAGGCGACCATGCCGACGGCGAAGGCGCCGAGGACGATCAGCAGGCTCGTCACCGGCCCGATCTTCACCCACTCCTCGATCAGCAACTTCACGCCGACGAGCCCGAGGACGATCGCGATCGTCTCGTCCAGGTAGCGGAAGCGCTTCATCAGCCCCTCGACGAGCACGAAGAGCGCCCGCAGGCCGAGCAGGGCGAAGACGTTGCCCATCCAGATCACGAACTCGTCGCGGGTGATGCCGAAGGCGGCGGGGATCGAGTCGATCGCGAACGCGATGTCCGCCGCGACGATGGCGCCCAGGCACAGGAAGAGCGGCGTCGCCCACGTCTTGTCGCCCTCGCGGACGAACCACTTGTTGCCGCGGTAGTCGTCGGTCACCGGGAAGAACCGGCGGACGAGCCGCACGACGAGGTTCTTGTCCGGGTCGACGTTCTCGGCCACCCCGCGCCAGATCCGGTAGGCGAGCAGGATCAGCAGCGCGCCCAGGACGTAGAGCACGAAGTGGAACTGCTCGATCAGCGCGACGCCGCCGAGGATCGCCAGCCCGCGCAGGATCAGCGCGAAGACGATGCCGAAGAACAGCAGCCGCGCCCGCAGCTCCACTGGCGTTCCGAAGTACGCGAAGAGCAGCAGGAAGACGAAGAGGTTGTCGAGCGAGAGCGAGCGCTCGATCAGGTAGACCGTCGTGTACTCGAGCGCGCGCTCCGAGCCGTCGGTCGCGAGCAGCACGAGCGCGGCGAGCAGGCTGACCACCACCCACCCGATGCTCCAGATCGCGCCCTCGCGGAAGCTCGGCTCGCGCCCGCGCGCGAAGAAGTGGAGGTCGAGCCAGAGGAAGAGCAGCAGGGCGGCGACGAGCACCACCCAGTGCAGCCAGCCCATTACGCGTAGTAGAAGACGACGCCCAAGAGGGCATACAGAGCTAGCAGCTGCACGCCCTCGAACCACGTCGACTCGCCCTCGTTGACGACGAAGTTCGCCACGAGGATCGCCAGGAGGACCGCCACCAGCTCGAAGCCGTTGAACACGAGCGCCATCGGATGGTCGCCGATGCCGGGCACGAACGAGAGCAGCACGAGCACGGGCGCCACGAAGAGCGCGATCTGCGCGCTCGACCCGATCGCGATGTTCACGGCGAGGTCCATCTTGTTCTTCGCCGCGAAGTAGATGGCGACCCAGTGCTCGGCCGCGTTGCCGACGATGGCGACCACGATCAGGCCGACGAAGAACTCGCTGATCCCGATCCCCTCGGACGCCTCGTTGATCGAGCCGACGAGGATCTCCGACATCACGCCGACCGCGATGCCGGCGATCGCGAGCATGAGAACCGAGCGCTTGATCGGCCACGCCG
This sequence comes from Solirubrobacteraceae bacterium, assembly GCA_036388715.1. GTDB lineage: Bacteria > Actinomycetota > Thermoleophilia > Solirubrobacterales > Solirubrobacteraceae > CADCVT01. The sequence continues at coordinate 6,031 of DASVRH010000311.1, forward strand.
CGCCCTCGTGCTCCTCGTCGCCGTCCGACGGGTTGAACAGCGAGCGGTGCGTCTTGAGGCTGAAGAGCAGCCCCAGGACGTAGGTCGCGAGCAGGATGATCGCGACGACGAACGACATCGTCTCGATCGTGTTGCGGAAGTTGACCTCCTCCTCGCCGACGCGCGGCAGGCGGCCGCCGTCGATGAGCTGGAAGATCGCCGGCAGCACGAGCGCCGCGGCGGCGAGCAGCAGCATGAGGACCTGGACGTTGGCCGCCGTGCGGTCGAAGAACTGGCGGTCGCGGTTCGCCCCGCCCACCACCATCGCCGCGCCCATCACGAGCAGGATGTTGCCGAGGATCGACCCGATCAGCGACGCCTTGACGACCTCCTGGAGGCCCTCGTTCAGCGCGAAGAACGCGATGACGAGCTCGGGGAAGTTGCCGAAGGTGACGTTGAGGAAGCCGCCGATGCCCGGCCCGCTGCGCGCGGCGAGCTCCTCGGTCGAGCGGCCCATCAGCGCGGCGGTCGGGATCACGCCCAGCGCGGCCGCGCCGAAGATCAGCTCCGCCTCGGCGTGCTGGATCTCCAGCACGATGGCGATCGGGATGAACGGCACGAGCAGGTAGGGCCAGCCCGCGCCGCTGAAGAGGAAACGTGGCAGGCGCCGCATCGGCGCCGAAGTGAATCAGGCCACGCGGACCAGGTGCCGCGAGGGGTCGATCCGCCAGCGCTCGGCGAGGGCGGCCAGCTCGTCGGTGAGCGGCCACGCGTCGGCGCGCGGCGCGTCGCCCTCGAAGTCGGGCGAGGCGCCCTTGAGCGTCATCGATCCCGTGTTGTCGCCGATCCGCCGCATCTCCACCACGTCGTCCTCGGTCAACACGATCTCCTCGGGAACGCCGGCCAGCTCGTTGCGCTTGGCCTCGATCGGCTTGGCGCGCGCGGGCTCCTCGATCAGCGTCGGCACGACGCACTCGACGGGGGCGTGCGCGAGGTTCCACTGGCAGGCGAGCTGGAGCATCGTCAGCCCGTGGCGCTCGGCGATCGGGCGCATCGCGTCGAGCCGCTCGCGCCCGCGCTCGACCCATCCCTGCGGGCGGAACGTGCGGTGGTCGCGCTCGACGAACTCGTGCCCCGGCGCGACGTCGTCGTGGAAGAGGCCGCCGTAGTCGACGACGCGGGTGATGACCTTCACGTCGTGGCGCGCGGCGGCGTCGAGCGCGAGCTCGCCCGGCCACGGCTCGAGCGGGTTGAGGATCAGCATCGCCCAGTCGATCCGGTCGCCGAAGCGCTCGAAGCAGTCGATGACGTCGAGCGTGAAACCGTTGGCCGGTCCGGGCGCGACGCCCAGCGCCTCCGTCAGGCCCGCGTCGCGCAGCGCCGCCATCCCGTCCCACACCGCCGCGCTCGTGTAGCCCGTGCGGTCGGGGTTGTGGAGGAGCAGGAGGTCGAAGCGGTCGGCGCCGATCCGCTCGAGGCTGCGCTCGGCGGCCATGCGCAGGTAGTCCGCGTAGCCGTCCTCGCCGCGCAGGCGCGGGTCGGTGAAGCGCGGGAAGCCCTTCGCCCCCTCGCGCTCGCCCTCGTAGAAGTCGTGGCCGACGGCGCCGACGAGCGAGTAGGCGTCGCGGTCGAGGCCGGCGAGCGCGCGGCCGAGCAGGCGGTCGGCGTCGCCGGCGCCGTACGCGTCGGCGGTGATGACCGTCCGGATCCGCTCGTCGGGGCGCAGCAGCGCGGCGAGCCGGTCGTCGTCGAGCGCGACGCCGAAGTGCATGAAGCGCCCGCCGCTCCACGTCCCGAGCGCGGTGTGCGACAGGGCCGCCATCAGCCCGAGTTCGCGAGGCCGGCGCACTCCTGGAGCTTGGCGATGTCGCTGCCCGCGTCGGCGACGCACTGCTCGTACGGCGAGGCCTCGGGGGCCTGCGCGCCGCCGGAGCCGCCGCCCGACCCGCCCGACCCGCCGCCGGAGCCCGACCCGCCGGCGCCGCCGCCCTGGATCGACTGCAGCAGCTCGTCGAGCGGCCGCGCGCCCTCCGGCGCCCTGATCGTCTGCTCGTCGTTGATGCCGCCGAGCGCGAGGTCGAAGCGCAGGACGCCGCTCTCCAGCCCCTGCGCGCGCTCGCGCCGCTCCTCGGGCACCGCGAACGAGAGCCGCACGTTCAGGCGGCGCAGGATCTTGTCCTCCTCGCCCGTCCACAGCTCGATGTCGGCGTCGGTGATCGACTCCTCGATCTGCTTGCGCTCCTCCGCGGTCAGCTCGCGCGAGGCCTGGCCCTGGATCTGCTCGGCGCGGCCGAGGATCTTGTTGACGTCCTCCAGCAGCCGCGGGATGTCGATGCTCGCGCGCAGGTGCAGCGTCTCGGCGCCGCCGACCCGCTTCTTGTCGACGTACTTCGCGTCGCGCAGCCAGCGCTGCGGGTCGACGCCGAGCGACTTGAAGCTCACGCCGTCGCCGTCGCCGTCGCCCTTCTTGGCCTCGGCCGCGTAGCCCTCGCGGAACTGCTTGAACAGCTCCTCGGAGAGCTGGTAGGCCTGGCCCTGGAAGCTGACGAAGCCGCCGTCCTCGGTGGAGGTCGCGCCGGCGCGCAGGCTCTGGCCGGCGGCGTTGAAATCGGCCTCGAAGTCGAACTGCGGCAGCTGATCCGCGCCGGTGCTCGAGAACGGCCCGGCCAGCCGGGCGGTGATGGGGCCGGCGAGCGCCGCCGAGCCCTTGGCGTCGAGGCGCAGGCTCAGGTCGAGGCGGCCGCTCTTGATGTCCTTGTCCTCGCCGAACGTCTGGCGCAGGACCTCGGCGACGTCGACGTCGTCGTCGTCGCCGCCGCCGCACGCGGCGAGGCCGATTGTGCAGACGAGCAGGGCAAAGAGGACCAGCAGCGGGCGGTGCATGGGCGCCCAGCGTACACTCGCGCAGCCAGATGGCCTCCCGGACGATCCTCTACACGGGCAAGGGCGGCGTCGGCAAGACCTCGGTCGCCGCGGCGACCGCTCGCCGGTGCGCCGCGGCCGGCGCCCGGACGATCGTCCTGTCGACCGATCCCGCGCACTCGCTGGCCGATGCGCTCTGCGAGGAGGTCGGCGCGGAGCCCACCGCGGTGGGCGACCGCCTGTGGGCGCAGCAGATCTCCGCCCAGGAGGAGCTCGAGCGCAACTGGGCCGCGGTCCAGGACTGGATGGGCGACATGCTCGTCGAGCGCGGCGTCGACCGGATCAGCGCCGAGGAGCTGACGGTGCCTCCCGGCGCCGACGAGCTGTTCAGCCTGCTCGCGCTGCGCCGCCACCACGAGGGCGACGAGCACGACGTGGTGATCGTCGACTGCGCGCCCACCGGGGAGACGCTGCGGCTGCTCTCGTTCCCCGACGTCGCGCGCTGGTGGCTCGAGAAGGTCTTCCCGCAGCAGGGGCGGATCCTCGACGCGGCGCGCCCCTTCGCGCGCGCCGTCCTCGACGTGCAGCTGCCCGGCGACGAGGTCCTCGAGGAGGTGCAGAAGTTCGTCACCTCGCTGATCGCGATGCACGAGATCCTCCGCGACCGCGAGCGCGTCTCGCTGCGGCTCGTCATGAACCCCGACCGCATGGTCATCGACGAGGCGCGCCGCACGTTCACCTACCTCAACCTCTACGGCTTCTTGACCGACGCGGTCGTCGTCAACCGCGTCTTCCCCGACGACGTCGGCGACTACTTCGCGGGCTGGCGCGAGACGCAGCGGCAGGCGCTCGAGGAGGTCGAGGCCGCGTTCTCGCCCGTGCCGGTCCTCTGCGCGCCGTACTTCGACCGCGAGGTGCGCGGCGGCAGGATGCTCGACCAGCTCGGCGGCGCGCTGTTCGAGGGGCGCGAGGCGGGCGCCGTGCTGCACACGCAGTTCGCGCAGGGGCTCGTCGTCGGGCGCGACGGCGCGTCGCTGCGGCTGCCGCTGCCGTTCGCGTCGAAGGAGGGGCTCGGGCTGAAGAAGATCGGCGACGAGCTCGTCGTGCGCGTGGGCGGCCAGAAGCGCACGATCCTGCTGCCGCCCGCGCTGAACGGGTACCGCCCGTCGGGTGCGAGCTTCGACGACGGCGACGTCCTGGTGATCAAGTTCGATGCCCCGGTCGCGGACCCCGCCTGAGGCCCTCGACGCCCTGCGCGAGCGCCTGCGCGCGACGCAGGAGGCGGCGCAGCGGCTGGCCGACGAGGCGGCCGCCTCGTCCTCCGGCGTGCCGCCGGCGGGCTGGGACGTCCCGGGCCGCGCCGCGGAGGCCAACGCCGAGCTCGAGGCGCTGGTGCGGATGCTGTCGATGCTGCGCGAGGTCGTGCCGCCCGAGCTGCGGGGGCAGCTCTCCGAGCTCGTCCGTCAGCTGCTGCTGTTCGTGCGCGCGGTGCTCGACTGGTGGATCGAGCGGATGGCCGAGGGGCCGCGCGGCGACGAGCCGCCGGTGGAGGACATCCCGATCACGTGACGCGGCGCGGCGCGTCGTCGACGCGCTCGTGCTCGCCCTGCTCGACGACGTCGCGCGTGCGCTGGGCGACGTCGACGACGTCGACGAACCGCGTGTAGAGCGCGGGGAACGCGAAGCGGATGACGTCGGGGCCGCGGAAGTCGGGCACGACGTTCGCGCGCTCCACCAGCGCGCGGGTGATCGGCCAGGCCTGCGGATGGCGCAGCGCGACGTGGCCGCCGCGCGCGCGGGCGCCGCGCGGGCTGGCGAGCATGAACCCGAGCGGCGCCAGCCACTGGTCGTGCAGGTAGGTGAAGAGCTCGGTGAGCGCGCGCGTCTTCGCGGCGATGACGGGCATGCTCGCCTGGCCGATCATCCGGATCCCCGCCTCGGCCGCGATCAGCGAGAGGATCGGCGGCGTGCCGGCGAGGAAGCGGTCGATGCCCTCGGCGGGCTCGTAGCGCAGGCCCATCGCGAACTGCTCGCGCTGGCCGAACCAGCCCTGGACCGGGCTGCGCAGCCGATCCTGGAGGTCCTTGCGCACGTAGAGGTACGCGGGCGCGCCGGGACCGCCGTTGAGGTACTTGTAGGTGCAGCCGACGGCGAGGTCGGCGCCGGTCTCGGCGAGGTCGATCTCGACGGCGCCGGCGGAGTGGCTGAGGTCCCAGAGGACGTAGCCGTTGTCGGGCCGGATCGCCCCCATCTCGGCCATCTCGCCGCTGCGGTAGTCGACGTGGCTGAGGCAGACGAGCCGCGCGTCGCGCGCGGCGTGCGGCAGCTGCGCCTTGGAGACGAGGCGCAGGTCGACGTCATGGCGGGCGGCCAGGCCCTGGAGGACGTAGCGGTCGGTCGGGAAGTCGTCGGACAGCGCGGCGATCGGGCCGGGGTCCTGCTGGAGCACGGCGCCGGCGAGCTTGAAGAGGTTGACGGTGACCGAGTCGCAGACGACGACCTCGCCCGGCTCGGCGCCGAGGACGTGCTCGGCGAGCAGGTCGCCCACGCGCGCGGGCAGCTCGATCCAGTCGTCCCATGCGCCGACGAGTCGCGTGCCCCACGTCTCGACCGCCTCCTGTACCGCCTCGGCCGACGCGTGGCTCAGCCGCCCGAGCGAGTTGCCGTCGGCGTAGAGCGGGCCGCCCTCGTCGATCGCGAAGCGCCCGCGGAAGCCGGCGAGCGGATCCTCGGCGTCGAGCTGGGCGGCCTGCTCGCGGATCAGCTCGCCAGGAACGCCGCCACCTCCTCCCACGCGCCCGATGAGGGGTCGATGTGCTCGAAGTGGCCCTCGCCCTCGCGCAGGCTCAGCCGCACGTCGCCGCCCTTCGCGGCGAAGCTCTCGCTCTGCGACGGCGGGACCGTGTCGTCGCGCGTGCCGTGCACGAGCAGGACCGGCACGTCGAGCGGCGCGCGCCTGACCGGCGAGACGTCGTCCATCTCCGCGTCTGCGGCGAAGCGCCGCACCACGCCGTCGCCGAGGTTCTGGGCGATGCCCGCCTCGACGTCGGCCACGGGCGCCTGGCCCACCACCCGCTCGGCCCGCCCCTCCGCGCCGGCGATCAGCGCGAGGTGCCCGCCGGCGGAATGGCCCACGACGGCCACCTCGTCGGCCCGCACGCTCCCCTCCTCGCGCAGCGCGTCGAGGGCGGCGACGACGTCGTCGGCCGACTCCGGCCACCCTCCGCCCGCGTCGAGTCGGCGGTACTCGACGTTGTAGGCGGCGAGCCCGCGGCGGACGAGGTCGTGGGCGAGACCGTCCATCAGGTTGCGACGGTACCGGGCGCGCCAGAAGCCACCGTGGATCAGGGCGACGACGCGGAACGGCCCGTCCCCCTCGGGGAGGGTCAACTCGGCGACCTGCTCGGGATGGGTCCCGTACCGGCGCAGGTAGGATCGGCGGCCCATGACGACGTGGATCCTGACCGGCTCACCCGACAACTTCGAGGCCACGCGCTCGCGGGACTTCTCGGTGATCGGCCTCAAGGAGCGCAACCGCAACCGCGCGCTCGAGATCGAGCCGGGCGACCGGATCGTCTTCTGGCTGACCCAGGTCCAGCGGTTCGCGGGCTCCGTGCTCGTCACGGGCGAGATGTACGAGGACCGCGAGAAGATCTGGCCGGGCAAGCCGGGGAAGGTCGATCCGTACCCGTGGCGGTTCGCGACGGAGCCCGAGATCGTCCTCGCCGACGACGCCTTCATCCCCGGCGAGGAGCTCGCCCCGTCGCTCGAGCACGTCCAGAAGTGGCCGGCCGAGCACTGGAAGCTCGCCTTCCAGGGCCAGATCCGGCCGGTGGGCGAGCGCGACGCCGCGCTGCTCGTCGAGCGGCTGGGTGCCGCGGCCGGAGCCCCGGCATGACGCCCGCCGCGCCCGGCGACCGCATCCGGACGCTGCTCCTGCGCGCCGACAACGTGCTGAAGAACGAGGGCGACGAGGCCGACCGGCGCCGCCGGGCGATCCTGGCCCTCGAGGAGGCGCGCGAGGTCGCGCGGGACCCCGCCGTCGAACCCCGGGTGAGAGAGCTCGTGGAGCGCCGCCTGGAGGCGCTCGGGTCCTAGGGATGTTCCGCCGGCTGGCAGGGGCCTGGCGAGGGCTCGACGCGGATCAGCGGCTCGCGGGCGGGGCGGCGCTCGCGCTGCTGATCACGATGTTCCTGCCCTGGTACCAGAAGAGCGTCGCGCTCGACAAGGACATCGCCAACGACAACCTGAGCGCCTTCGGCGTCTTCTCGTTCGTCGAGGCCGCGGTCTTCCTCGTCGCGGTCGGCGTCTTCCTGCTGCTGTTCGCGCGCGGGGAGCGCAAGGGCTTCCACCTGCCGGGCGGCGACGGGACCGTGATCCTCGCCGCCGGCCTGTGGGCGGCGCTGCTGCTGCTCTGGCGCGTCTTCGACCGGCCCGACGTCTCGGGCCGCGGCGCCACGGTCGGGATCACCTGGGGCTTCTTCTTCGCCTTCCTCGCCGCCGCCGCGCTCGCGGCCGTCGGCTGGAAGATCCGCGCGGCGCACCGGCCCGAGCCGCCGCTCGTCGTCGAC
>DASVRH010000312.1:0-2729 GCA_036388715.1 Solirubrobacteraceae bacterium
CCTGCGCGCCGCCTTCGGAGCGGCGCCCGACGGCGTCGTCCTCGTCGCGCTCGGCGCGGGCCACGTCGCCCCGCCGGTGCTCGCCGCGGTCCGCGAGGCGCCCTGTCCCGTCGTCCTCACGGTGCGCCCCGAGCGCGGCGAGATGCTCCATGCGACCTACGGATTCGAGGGCGCCGAGGGCGACCTGCGCGCCGCCGGGGTCATCCCCGCCGCCGAGCTCTCGCCGCAGGCCGCGCGCATGGTGCTGCTCGCGGCGCTCGGCGCCGGGCTCGGCGGCGACGAGCTGGCCGCGGTGGTGGCGGCTCGCGGCTGAGCAAAGGCGTATTGTCCGCACCCTTCGGCAGAGGGCGAATGGGACGGGAGGCTCTGGGGCACATCTATGGCGCACGAACCTGGGTCGTCACCACAACAGGAGAGACATGCCTCGACCGAGGCGGACGTGATGGCCGCGCCCGATCTCGTCCTCACGCTTCCGGCACGCGCAGAGAACGTCGCCGTCGTCCGCCACGCGTTCGGCGGTCTCGGCGACGCGCTGGACATCGAGGACCAGGTCCTGGCCGACGTCAAGCTCGCGGTGACCGAGGCGTGCACGAACGTCGTCGTCCACGCCTACCCCGACGGGGACGGGCCGATGGAGGTCGCCGCCGGCGTCCGCGACGGTCGCCTCAGCGTCGCCGTGCGCGACGAGGGCCGCGGGATGCTGCCGCGCCCCGACAGCCCCGGCCTCGGCCTGGGCCTGCCCCTCATCGCCACGCTGGCCGAGACGCTCGAGCTCGGGCGCAGCCCCGACGACCGCACCGAGGTCCGCATGACGTTCAAGATCGACCTGGGCGGGGATCTCACCGGCGCGTGACCACGCCGAACCCGAACAACCAGGCGACGATCGTCGTACGCAACGAGCCGCTCCTCGGCCCGGTCCTGAGCCGGGTCATCGGGATGCTCGCCGCGCGCGCCCAGTGCCCCATCGACCGGCTCGACGACGCACTGCTCGTCGCCGACACGGTCGCCGCCCACGGGCCGGACTACGCGGTCAACGGCGCGATCCGCGTCGAGCTCGCCGCCCGCCAGGGCGTCATCGAGCTGACCGTCGCCGCGCTGCGCCCGCGCGGGGCCCAGGAGATGCTGTCCGCCGCCGAGCTGCCCGGCGTCGGGAACGTCCTCGAGCGCGTCGCCGACGCCGTCGAGGTCCGCCGGGACGGCGACGACGAGGCGCTGTACATCCGCCTCGGCTTCGGCGAGTAGTCCCTCTCCGCGCCTCGTCCGTACCCGCTGAGTGACGATCACCGGCGTTGTCGAACTGACGCTGCAGGTCCGCGACCTGCAGGCCCTCGAGGCGTTCTACACCGACGTGTTCGGGCTGCGCGTGCTCAAGCGCGAGGACGACCGCGTCTGGCTCGCCGCGGGCGAGCGCACACGGCTCGGGCTCTGGCTGCCGGGCGAGAAGGAGTTCGGCGACGAGGGCGGGGCCCACGTCCACTACGCCTTCGGGGTCGAGCCCGGCACGCTCGACGCGATCGTGGAGCGCCTCGGCGACCGCGGGATCGACGTCGAGGGTCCGGTCGAGCATCCCGGCGGCGACCGCTCGATCTACCTGCGCGACCCCGAGGGGAACGTGGTCGAGGCATGGGATTTCTTCGATCGCGGCGAGGGCGCCGAGCGGGGTACGGACGCCCTCGCGAAGGAAGATTGATTGAATCCGCCACATGCCAGCTGAGTTCGCACTCTCCGAGGAGCCTCTGGGCGACGGGCGCCACGTGGTCGCCGTGCGCGGCGAGATCGACCTGTTCACCGCGCCCGAGCTGAAGAAGACGCTCCAGGAGGCGATCGAGGGCGGGGCGACCCGCGTCGTCGTCGACCTCTCCGAGACGACGTTCCTCGACTCGACCGCGCTCGGCGTGCTGATCGGCGCGGTCAAGCGGCTGCGGTCGCGCGACGGCTCGCTGGTCATCGTCAACACCGACGCCAACATCGCGAAGACGTTCGAGATCACGGGCCTGGATCAGATCTTCACGATCCTCGACACGCGCGACGCCGCGGTCGACGCGCTGGATCAAGCGGCGTAGGCTGGCGCCCCTTAGCGCTGGCCGGGATCGGCGCCGCCGCGTTGTTCGCGGCGACGGTCTTCCTGATCCCGCACGGCGAGCCCGGCGACTACGACGTCCCGACGGCGTTCCCGTCGGACGTCCGCGCCGAGCGGCGCCCCGCCGCTCTCCCCCCGCGCCGCGCGCCCAGCCGCCGCGAGGCGAAGGCGGCCCTGCGCGCGATCGAGCGCGTCTGGGGGCCGATGTTCGAGCGCGTGGGCGACGAGTACGAGCCGGCGGAGCTCGTGCTGATGGACAGCACGTCCGCCGACCCGTGCGAGGCGCCCGGCGACTGGGCCGGGCTCTACTGCATCGGCGACGACACGATCTACCTCGACGTCGCCGCGTCGGGCGGCTCGTGGGCCTACGTCCTCGCGCACGAGGTCGGCCACCACGTCCAGCAGCAGCGGGGCGTGTTCGCCGAGACCGAGGACGACTACATCTGGCACCCGCGCTCCAGCACGGACCTCCACCGGCGCGAGGAGCTCCAGGCCGAGTGCTACGCCGGCGTCTGGGCCTACGCGGTCGACGCGCCGAGGACGGTCTTCGCCTCGACGCACGTCGACTTCGACCGCACCGGCCGCGCCCACGCGCGCTGGTTCCGGCGCGGCCGCGCGAGCGGCCGCCCGGGCCGCTGCGACACCTTCG
>DASVRH010000313.1:0-4707 GCA_036388715.1 Solirubrobacteraceae bacterium
ACGATCCGCAGTACGCGGCGCTGCTGCAGCGACTCGTCGGCGACGACGCGCTGCGGGCCGACTGGCGCCGCGCGCCGTGCTCGCGCGACGGCCATCACGCCTACCTGGGCGGGCTGCTCGAGCACACGGTCGCGGTCGCGCAGCTCGCGGTCGAGACGTGCGCGCTGCACGTGCGCCTGAACAGCGACCTGCTCGAGTGCGCGGCGCTCGTGCACGACCTCGGCAAGACGCGCGAGTTCACCTATGGGGCGGCGATCGCGCCGACCGACGAGGGGCGCCTGCTCGGGCACGTCGAGCTCGGGCTGGAGATACTGCGCACGCGCGCCGAGGGCGTGCTCGACGCGCCGCGCCTCCTCGCGCTGTCGCACTGCGTGCTGACGCACCACGGCCCGGACCGGGCGCCGGGCCGCCGCTTCGGCTCGCCCGAGGCGCTGGCGCTCTTCCGCGTCAACGCGCTCGACGCGAGCGTGAAGGGGGCGTTGGAGCACGGGCTCCCCTGATGGCCGCGATCGAGATCGACGGGCTGGTCAAGAGCTTCGGCGGGGTCGAGGCCGTGCGCGGGCTCTCGTTCTCGGTCGAGCCCGGCCGCGTCACGGGCTTCCTCGGGCCGAACGGCGCGGGCAAGAGCACGACGCTGAAGGCGCTGCTCGGCCTGGTGCAGCCCAGCGCGGGGAGCGCGACGTTCGGCGGGCGTCTGTACGGCGACCTCGACGACCCGAGCGCGACGGTCGGCGCCGTGCTCGAGGACGCCTCCTTCCACCCGGGGCGGACGGGCCGCAACCACCTGCGTGTGCTCGCCGCGGCGGGCGGCCATCCCGCGTCGCGCGTCGACGAGGTGCTGGCGTTCGTCGGCCTGGCCGAGGCCGCGGGGCGACGCGTGAAGGGCTACTCGATGGGGATGCGCCAGCGGCTGGCCATCGCGGCGGCGCTGCTGGGCGACCCGCGCGTCCTCGTGCTCGACGAGCCGGCCAACGGGCTCGACCCGCCGGCGATCCGCTGGCTGCGCGACTTCCTGCGCCGCCTCGCCGCCGAGGGCCGCACCGTGCTCGTGTCGAGCCACCTGCTCGCCGAGGTCGCGCAGGGCGTCGATGACGTGGTGGTGATCGCGCGCGGCGAGCTGCGGGCGCGGGGCACGCTGGAGGAGGTGCTCGGCGGCGGCGCGGTGGCGACCGTCGTGCGCTCGGCCGACGACACGCGGCTGGCCTCCGCGCTCGAGGAGCGCGGGCTGCGGATCGAGCGCTCGCGGCCCGACGAGCTCGTGGTCCACGGCGCGGCGCCCGAGGTCGTCGGCGAGGTCGCTCTGGAGCAGCGGGTCGCGCTGGCGCACCTCGTCGCGCAGGCACGCTCGCTCGAGGACGCGTTCCTCGAGCTGACCGGCGAGGACGGCGCCGCGTGACCGCGCTCCTCTCCGCCGAGCTGCTCAAGCTGCGCACGACGAGGACCTTCGCCGCGATGGCCGGCACCGCGATCGGCATCTCGCTGCTCATCGTGGTCCTCGTGGCGGCGATCGACGAGGGCTTCTCGTCCGAGGACGCGGCCGACCTGCTCCTGTTCGACACGAGCTCGTTCTTCATCTGCGCGCTCGGCGCCGTCGGGATCACCGGCGAGTGGCGGCACCGGACGATCACGAGCTCGCTGCTCGCCGCGCCCGCGCGGATCCGCTTTCTCGTCGCGAAGCTGCTCGCCTACGCGGTCGCGGGCGCGCTGCTCTCGGCGGTGATCACCCTCGCCGTCGCGCTCGTCACGACGCTCATCCTCTCCGGCCGCGGCGAGGAGACCGCAGGGCTCGGCGACGTCGTCGCCGCGCTGTGGCGCAACGCGCTCGTCGCCGCGCTGCTCGGGGCGCTGGGCGTCGCGATCGGGTCGGTCATCCGCAACCAGGTCGGCGCGATCGTGACGATCCTCGTCTCCGCGTTCATCGTCGAGCAGACGCTCGCCGGGGTCGCGCCGTCGGTCGGCAAGTACTCCCCGCTGCTCTCCGCGCCGGCCGCGATCCGCGTCGTCGAGGACGAGCCCGACCTCCTCGACCCCGGCGTCGCCGTCCTCGTCGAGCTCGGGTGGATCGGCGTGCTCGCGGCGATCGGCGCCTACATGCTCCGCGCGCGCGACCTTTAGCCCCGGCGGGCGTCGAACTCGAGCGTGCAGCCAGCGAAGGAGACCTCGCCGCTCGCCCTGCGCCGGTTGTCGTAGGCGAAGATGAGCTTGACCTTGCCGGAGGCGGTCTCGCCGGCGCGGCTGATCGTCGCGGCGATCGTCTTGACGCCGTCAGAGGTGGCGGGCGCCGACCGGCCCACGATCCACGAGGTGAAGCCGCCTCGTCGCGAGCGGCGCAGGCGGAACGTGCCCTTGACCGTCACGGCATCGGTGCCGCACCCGGTGCTCGCTCCCGTTCCCGGGATCACCCGGATGCCCCGCACCCGCCCGGTACGCGTGACCGTGAACCGGCCGCCGGAGGTCATCTCGAAGAGGTCGACGACCTTCCACGCGCCCGGCGACGGCTTCGGCGTTCCCGCCGCCTCCGCCAACACGGGGAGGCACAGGCACACCATCAGTCCGGCCATGACGCGACGCATCGGGCGACACTAACCGAGCCGGTCGACCCTGCCTACCATCGACTCGGGGCGGCACCCGTCTGGTGGCGGATCCGGTCTTCAAAACTGGCAGGACGTCGTGACCCGGCGTTCGGAAGGTTCGATTCCTTCGCCGCCTCGCTCCGCCGGTCGCGGCCCTCCGCTTACGCCTTCTCGCAGGCGATGCCGTCGCCGTCGCGGTCGCGGGACTTGTTCGCCCTGTAGAGCGCGCGGCTTCGCTTGAAGTTCGTGACCGGCGTTCCGCTGGTCTTGTCACGCGCCCCGGGCTTGCCGACGCCGTGGGGATAAGCCCTGTTGAGCTTCGTGCAATTCGAGTACGTCCTCGCCGCGTCCGCGACGCCGCCCGCTGTGATGAACATCGCGACGCCGATGGCGGCAACGTTCACTGCGCGCTTTCCCATGCCATTCCTATCGACACGTGCGCGGCGGGAACTGAGGCGCGCCCCGTGGCTCCCTCCATCCTCAGGCAGCGACCTTGCGCCACTCGGCGCGCCGCATCGGCACGGTGACGCGCGCGTCACCGTTCGGGTTGGTCGGCAACCGGGGTTCGATTCCTTCGCCGCCTCGTGAGGGCGCCGGGCGCACCGGGTAAACCCGGTGCATGGCGAAAGATCACGGTTCGAGCGTCAAGAACGACAAGCAGTACGAGGGCCTGCGGAAGAAGGGCATGAGCAAGGGCCGGGCCGCGGCGATCTCCAACGCGAACGCCGGGTCGGACAACGCCGCGTCGAAGAAGGGCGGCAAGAACAGCTCGTCCGGGAAGAGCAGCAGCCAGAGCAGCAAGAGCAGCGGCTCGGGCAGCGGCGGCAACCGCGCGCAGAAGCAGGCCGCGGGGCGCAAGGGCGGCAAGGCGACCGCGAGCAAGTCCTGAGCCTGCGCGTCGTGGCCGCGTAGCCATGCGCCGCGGGCGCCCGAGGCCCTCGCCGCGTCGCCCCGCGATCGCCGCCCTGCTCCTGGGGGTGCTGGCCCTGGCCCTCGCCGGCGGACGTCCCGACGACGGCCGTGGGGAGGCGCCGGTCGTGCGGGAGGCGCCGATGACCTTCGCCGAGACGCCGCCGCCCGCCTCCGGCGGCCCGGCCCGCGGCCCTGCGAGCCTCGTCTTCACCTCGAGGAGAACCGGGTTCGCGGCGACGACCGGTGGGCTGCACTTCGTCCCGCGCACCGGCGACATCCCGGCCCGCGACGCCGCGCGGATCCAGCGGACCGACGACGGCGGCGTCACGTGGCGGACGCTGTGGTCCGGGCGGCGCGTCACGCTGAGCTCGCTCTCCGTCGCGGGCACGACGATCGTCGCGAGCGGGCACCGCGCGCTGCGCCCGCGGTGCTGCCCGGCGTTCAAGACGACCGGTCGCGCGCTCGTCGTCGTGAGCGACGATCGCGGGCTGACCTGGTCGCGCCGGATCGCGCCGCCGGGCGGCGGCGCGGTGGAGGCGCTGTCGCCGCGGGTCTGGGTCGCGTTGCGGCAGGGCGAGGTCTACACGCGCCGCCCGGCGACGCTCGCCCGCACGGAGGACGCCGGCCGCCACTGGCGACGGATCGCGGTGCCGCGGCGCACGAGCCTCGTGCGCTTCGCGTCCCGCTCTGTCGGCTTCGCCAGCGCGCCCGCGACCGGCTGCGCGCGCAAGGCGCAGCTCTGGCGGACCGCGGACGGCGGGCAGACCTGGACGCCCGTGGCCGGGACGTGCGGCGACCCGCTCGTCGATCTCGACGTCGTCTCCGCGCGCGTGCTCTTCGCCGCGCACAGCGGCTCATGGAGCAAGGGCCGCCGGCGCGGCGTCGTACGGCGCAGCGACGACGGCGGGCTGACGTGGCGCACGATCCGCCGCGACCCCTACCAGGGCATCCTCGGCCTGGCGTTCGCGGACGCGCGGCACGCGTTCGCCGTCGTCGACCAGGGGCACGCCGAGGGCTACCGCTACCACCGCTGGCTGCGCGCGAGCTCAGACGGTGGGCGGACGTGGGCCGATCGCACGCTGCCGTACGTGCTCAGGCGACACCTCACCTCGTCGGCCGAGGGCCCCGAGGTGCCGACCGCGTTCGCCGGGCCGCGCCACGCGTGGGCGGGCGACGACGGCGCGGGCATCGTGTGGCGCACCGCCGACGGGGGGCGCACCTG
>DASVRH010000314.1:0-5318 GCA_036388715.1 Solirubrobacteraceae bacterium
CCCAGCCGAGCCCCTGGTGGAAGGCGGCCACCGTCTGGCGGGCGGGCACCGTCGCGCTGCCGAGCAGCAGCCCCGCGAGGTAGACGGCGAGGAACCCCGACCCGTGCAGGACGTCGGCGCCGCCGAACGCCAGCGCGGCCGTGGCCAGCGACGCCACGGGGTAGAGGCCGGGCGTCGCCAGCTGCGCGTAGCGGAAGCCCTGCACCGCGAGCCACCCGACCGCCAGTCCGGCGGCGGCGCCGACCGCCAGCTCCACGGCGAGCAGGCCGACCGCGTCGAGCGTGCCGAAGTCGGGGTCGGTGATCCCCTCGATGCAGGCCAGGACGAAGATGACCGCGACCGGGTCGTTCATGCCCGACTCGCCCTCGAGCGTCTGCGCCAGGCGGCGCCGCAGCGTCGAGCTGCGCAGCAGCGCGAAGATCGCCGCGCCGTCGGTCGAGGCCAGGACCGACCCGAGCAGCAGGCCCTCCAGCAGCGAGAAGTCGAACAGCAGCGTCGACGCGACGCCCGTGATCGCCGCGGTCAGCGCGGTGCCGACCGTCGCGAGGCTGATCGTCGCCCCGAGCACGGGGCGGATCTCCGCGAGCCCGGAGTTCAGGCCGCCCTCGAAGAGGATCAGGCCGAGCGCGATGATCCCGATGCTCCGCGCCAGCTCGTAGTCGTCGAACGGCAGCCAGCCGAAGCCGTCCGAGCCGATCAGCATCCCGAGCCCCAGGAACAGCAGCAGCGACGGGACGCGCACCCGCCCGGCGACCAGCGACGCGAGCAGACCGCCGGCCAGCAGCGCGCCGGCGATGAAGATCAGCTCGCCGTCGTGCAAGACCTAGATGATCGGTTCTGCGGCCCGCGCGCCCGCGAGGCGCCAACGGGCGAGTGTGGGGGTCGTGGAATCGGTCATCTAAAGCCGCTCGAAGCCGCGGAACCGCTCCCAGTCGGTCACGGCGGCGTCGAACGCGGCCAGTTCGACGTCGGCGTAGTTCAGGTAGTGGTCGACGACCTCCTCGCCGAAGGCCTCGCGCGCGATCGCGCTGCCGGCCAGCAGCTCGCGGGCCTCGCGCAGCGTGGCGGGCACGCGCGGGTGATCGGACTCGTACGCGTTGCCCTCGAACGCCGGCTCGAGCTCGAGCCCCGCCTCGACGCCGTGGAGCCCCGCCGCGATCATCGCCGCGAGCGCGAGGTGCGGGTTGACGTCGCCGCCGGGGACGCGGTTCTCGAAGCGCAGCGACGGGCCGTGGCCGACGACGCGGTAGGAGCACGTGCGGTTGTCACGGCCCCAGGCGACGGCGGTGGGAGCGAACGACCCGGGCTGGAAGCGCTTGTACGAGTTGACGTTCGGCGCGTAGAACAGCGTCAGCTCGCGCAGCGCGGCCAGCTGGCCGGCGAGGAAGGACTGGAACAGCGCCTCGTCGCCGAACGCGTTGCCGTCGTCGTCCTGCAGGCTCAGGTGGATGTGGCACGAGTTGCCCTCGCGCTCGTCGAACTTCGCCATGTAGGTGATCGCCATGCCCTCCTGGGACGCGATCTCCTTGGCGCCGTTCTTGTAGATCGCGTGGTCGTCGGCCGTCTTCAGGGCAGGGCCGTAGCGGAAGTTGATCTCGTGCTGGCCGAGGTTGCACTCGCCCTTGGAGTTCTCGACCTCCATGTCCGCGCCGGCCATCGCGTTGCGGATGCGGCGGATCAGCGGCTCGACGCGCGCGGTGCCGAGCAGCGAGTAGTCGACGTTGTAGAGGTTGGCCGGCCGCAGGCCGCGGTACGCGCGCTCCTGGGCCTCCTCGTAGGTGTCGCGAAAGACGATGAACTCGAGCTCGGTGGCGCCGTACGCGGCGAGCCCTCGCTCGGCGAGGCGGTCGATCTGGCGGCGCAGGACCTGCCGCGGCGACGCGACGACGTCGGCGCCGTCGTGCCAGTGGACGTCGGCCATGAGCAGCGCCGTGCCCGGCTGCCACGGGATCGCCCGCAGCGAGTCGAGGTCGGGCGCGAGGCTGAAGTCGCCGTAGCCGCGCTCCCACGACGACATGGCGTAGCCGCCGACGGTGTTCATGTCGACGTCGACGGCGAGCAGGTAGTTGCAGCCCTCCGCGCCGTGCTCGACGACGTCGGCGAGGAAGTGGTGGGCGGTCAGGCGCTTGCCCTGGAGGCGGCCCTGCATGTCGACCATCGCGAGGACGACGGTGTCGATGCGTCCGGCGTCCACCTCGGCACGAAGCTCGTCGAGCGTCATGCCACCCAACCCTAGTTGTCAGAGGCTCCCTGCGGAATCAGGCCGGCGATGATGTGCTCGGTGCCCGCGAGGTGCTCGCGGAGGATGCGGATGGCCCCGACCCCGTCGCCGCCGCGCAGGCACTTGACGATCCGGCGGTGCTCGACGTTCGCGTGCTCGAGGACCGTGCGCGGGTGGGCGATGAGCTCGATGAGCTCGCTCATCTGGCCCTGGACCTCGGTCATGAGGGCGACCAGGCGCGGGGTCCCTGTCGCTTCGGCGAGCGCGATGTGGAAGCGGACGTCGGCGCGGCGGTAGGCGTCGAAGTCGGACGGCTCGTCCATGTTCGCGATCAGGTCGTCGAGGCGCTGGAAGGCCTTCTCGTTCGCGCGCTCCGCCGCGAGCAGGGCGGCGCCGCACTCGATCGCCACGCGCTGGTCGAGGACGTCGTGCCAGTCGGCGCGCAGCTTCGCGCGGCCGGATGACATCGGCGGCTCCTCGGAGACGAACGTGCCGCCGCTGCGGCCGCGCAGCGAGATGAGGTGCCCGGACTGCACGAGCGTCGTCAGGGCCTGGCGCAGCGTCGAGCGCGAGATCCCCAGCTGCTCGGCCAGCTCGCGCTCGGGCGGCAGGCGCGTGCCCGCGGGCAGCAGCCCGAGCCGGATAGCGGTTCCCAGGCGCTCCACGGTCTCCTCGAACGTCGTGGGCGGTTGGACCTTGTCGAAGACCGCCCCGAGCGCAGTCGCGCCTTCCATAGGTCAACGCTACACCTCGCGGAGCAGGGCGCGGCGGATCTTGCCGCTCGCGGTCTTCGGCAGCTCGTCGGCGAACTCGACGATCCGGGGGTACTTGTAGGGCGCCGTCTCGCGCTTGACGTGCTCCTGGAGCTCGGCGGCGAGCGCGTCGCCGGGCTCGCGGCCGGGGCGCAGGACGACCACCGCCCGGACGACCGAGCCGCGCTCGGGGTCGGGCGCGGCGACGACGGCGGCCTCGGCCACCGCGGGGTGGGCGACGAGCGCGGACTCGACCTCGAACGGGCCGATCCGGTAGCCGGCGGAGATGATCACGTCGTCCGTGCGGCCCTCGAAGAAGAGGAAGCCGTCCTCGTCGGCGCGGACGCGGTCGCCCGTGTGCCACGGGCGGTCGCGCGGCGGGCCGAGGCAGAACGTGGGGATCGTGGCCGGGTCGGCGACGAGCTCGCCGTCCTGGATCCACAGCTCGACCCCCGGCAGCGCGCGGCCCATCGACCCCGGCCGGACGGGCTCGCCGAGCGGCGCCCCGGTCAGCTGCCCCGTCTCGGTCTGGCCGTAGCCGTCGCGGATCTGCAGGCCGGTCGCCTCCTCCCAGACGCGCAGGACCTCGGGGTTGAGCGCCTCGCCGGCGGCGACGAGGCCGCGGAGGTCCTGGAACGGGCGCAACCGCGCGCGCTTGGCGATCACGCGGTACTCGGTCGGCGCCATGCAGAGGACGTTCACGCGCTCGCGCTCGAGCAGCTCGAGGCGCTCCTCGGGGTCGAAGCGGGCGTCGTGGAGCAGGGCCGCGGCGCCGCGCAGCCACGGCGCGATGAAGACGTTGCGCGCCGACTTCGACCAGCCGCTCGAGGCCGTGCACCAGACGAGGTCGCCGGGGCGCGCGTCGAGCCAGTGCTCCGCCTGGAGACGCTGGCCCTGCCAGTAGCGCTGTGCGTGGCGGATCGGCTTCGGCTCGCCGGCCGTCCCGCTCGTGAAGGTGATGAGGAGCGGGTCGTCGGCGTCGAGCGCGGCCGCCTCCGCCGGTACCCCGTCCTCGCCGCCCTCGCCCGGCAGCCACAGGACGGGGAGGCCGTCCGCCGCCGGCTCGACCTGCTCGGCGTTCCGCGGGTCGGCGACGACCAGCTTCGGCCGCGTGGCGGCGATCCGCAGGGCGAGGTCCTTGGCCCGCAGCTGCTCGGTGCACGGCAGGACCACCGCGCCGATCCGGAAGCAGGCGACCATCGTCAGCACCCACTCCGGGCGGTTGCCGATCACGGTCATCACGACGTCCCCGCGCCCGACGCCGCGGGCCGCGAGGGCTCCGGACAAGGTCGAGGCGGCCTCGCTCACCGCGCCGAACGACCACTCCCGGCGGGCGCCGTCGCGCGCCAGCTCGACCAGCGCGAGCCGGGTCGGATCGGCGGCGTCGACGACCTCGGTGGCGAAGTTCACGGCGGGGGAGCCTAGGGGGAGAATTGGGTGAACCCCCGATGCCGTCCCGGGCGCGCGCGACGACAGTGGCCCGCATGAACCGGCTCCTGCCCCTGCTGGCCCTCGTGGCCGTCGCCCTCTCCGCCCCGGCCGCCGCCCAGGCGTACCCCTCGGACGCGAACATCCTCATCAGCCGCCCGTCCGGGCTGGCGACGCTCCCCGCCGGGAACGTGAACCACGCGACGCCGGGACGGTTCGCGGCGAGCGACGACGGCTGCCGGATCGCGTTCGCCTCGCAGGCCGACGGCCTCTCGAGCGCGGACGACAACCGGTACTCGAACGTGTTCGTGCGCGACGTCTGCTCGGGCACGACGACGCTGGTGAGCCGCGCGAGCGGCAGCGGTGGGGCGGCGGGCGACGGCAAGAGCGAGATGCCGACGATCTCGGGCGACGGCACGGTCGTCGCGTTCGTCTCCGAGGCCACGAACCTCGGGGGCCCGGACGACGGCGAGGGCAACCAGGTCTACGTCCGCGACCTCGACGCGCAGACGACCGTCCTGGCCAGCGTGTCGCCCGACGGCGCCTCGGCCGGCTCGAGCGTCTCCTGGAGCCCGGCGCTCGACCAGGACGGCGACACGGTCGCCTTCGACTCCTGGGCCACGAACCTCGTGGAGGGCCAGACCGGGAGCAAGCGCCAGGTCTTCGTCCGCCGCCTCTCGGGCACCCCGGTCACCACCCTCGTCAGCCGCGCCGACACCGCCGCCGGTGCGCTGGGCGACGGCGACTCCGCCTCGCCGTCGCTGAACGACGCCGGCACGAAGGTCGCGTTCGACTCCGCCGCGACGAACCTCGTCGCCGGCGACGCGGGCGGCAGGCACGACGTGTTCGTCCGCGACCTCGCGACCCACACCAACAAGCTGGTCAGCCGCGCCTCGGGGGCCGACGGCGCGCAGGGC
>DASVRH010000315.1:0-11569 GCA_036388715.1 Solirubrobacteraceae bacterium
CGACGACGCCGCTCGACTCGACGGCGGCGTTGAGGCTGACGGCGCGCACGTCCTCGCGGGCGCCGAGCGCCGCCGCGGCGCCGGCGGGCAGCCGGGCGACGAGGCCCTTGACCAGCGGCAGGCGCCGGGTGACCCGCCCTCCGGCGTGCTCGACGGCCGCGGTGGCCGCGCCGGCCGCGTCCTCGCGGCGCAGCTGGACGATGACCTCGACCCGCCGGCGGGGCGAGCGGTCGGCGAGCGTCGCGAGCGACGGGCCGACGTTGGGCGCGGCGACCGCCGTCGTGGTCGCCGCGGGCGCCGGGGGCGACGGCGCGGTCGGCACGCCGGCCAGCGCGAGCGCGGCCAGCAGGCAGAGCGCGAACGCGGGCACGGCAAGGGGCAGTCGACCCGGCCGGGGCAGGGTGAAGGGCATGACGCAAGGACCTCCGATTGGGCGGTGGGGACGCCCGGGGGAATCGGTTCGAGAGCCCTTTCGGCGCGACTGGACGAATTGCTTGAGCCCTCGTGGACGTTTGTATTACGAGCCGGAGAAGTGCCTCCCGATCGCGCCACGGTGCTCCTGATTCCGGCGCAGGATCCCTGGCGCGTTTCCGCGAAAGCGCTTGCGTTCTGGCACGCGGTGTGCGGGGGGATCCAGTGCGAGGAGTACGGTGGAGGTATCCGCATGACCCGCACTGGACCTCAGGGGCGGGAGCCCTCGGCCGACGAGCTGCGAGCTCTGGCCGACCACGCCGCGCAACGAGTGGCGCTGTACCGCCGCAAGATGTACGTCGGCGGTGGCACCGCGACGCGGCTTGCGGAGCTCGAACGCGAGGCGCACGGGGCGAGCGATCGCCTTGCCCGCGCAACCACACGGGAGACCACATGACCGACAAGGCCGAGCCACTGCGGGGCGACGCCGCCTGGCGCGCCCAGCGCGACGCCATCGCCAAGCGCAACGACGCCGTCCACGCCCGCGCCGAGCGCGAGAAGCAGGAGCGGAACGTCGAGGAGATGAAGAAGCGCAACGCCGAGGACCGGCGGGAGCGCGAGAACCTGCCCGAGCAGCCGCGGCCGCTCTAGCTAGACGCTGGTCGGCTGCTCCTGGCTGGCGCGGGAGTCGAGCTCGCGCACGATCCTCTGGATCTCCGGGTCGCGCTCGCTGCGCCGGTCGTTCAGCGGGTTGAGGATGCCGCGCATGACCGACATCGCGGTCCACCGCCGCGGCCGGATGATGCGCGGGCTGCGCCGCTCGATGCCGCGGACGATCGCCTCGCCGGCGACGGCGGGCGGCAGCCGGTTGAGCAGCGGCTTCGGCATCTGGTCCATCATCACGTCGGCCAGCGGGTCGGCGTCGATGATGCGGCGGACCATCTCGGTGTCGATGAACCCGAAGTACGCGACGCTCGCGCTCGCGCCGTGCGGCACCAGCTCGGTGCGCAGCGCGCGGCCGAGCTGCTCGACACCCGCCTTGCTCATCGCGTAGGGCACGGCGCCCGCGCCGTTCATGAAGGCGTAGATCGACGCGATCACGACCACGTGGCCCTTGTTGCGCACGACCTCGGGCAGGGCGACGTCGACGGTGCGGTAGACGCCGTAGAGGTTGACGTCGAGCACGCGCTCGAAGTTCTCGGTCGACATCGCCCGCATCGTCGCCCCGCCGGACGCCATGCCCGCGTTCGCGACCACGACGTCGAGGCGCCCGAAGCGCTCCACGGTCCGCGCGACCGCCTGCTGGAGCGCGCCGCGGTCGGTGACGTCGGCGGCGATCCCGAACGCGTCGGCGTCCGACAGCTGCGAGGCGGCGCGGTCCGCCGCGGCCTGGTCGAGATCGACCACGACCACCTTCGCGCCGCGCTTGCGCAGCCCCTGTGCCGTCCCGAAGCCGATGCCGCGCGCGGCGCCGGTGACCAGGGCGACCTTGCCGTCCAGGGCGTAGCGTGCCACGTCAGTACGTGCGCTTGATCGTGCCGGTGTAGGAGGCGGTGCAGGTGAACCTGCCCGGGATGTACTTCGGGTCGCTGTCCGGCGAGTTCGGGTCGCGGTAGAGGACCTCCGCGGTGTTCGTGCCGGACGCGGTGACGCGGGCCTTCCTCGCGCTGACGATCTTCACCTTCAGGTTGTAGGTCGCGGCCAGCGACTGGACCGATGCGTCGCCCCCGAACGCGCCGCCCGGGTCGCGGAAGCCGGGCTCGCCGCGCTTGACGCTGAAGGTCGAGCGGCCCGTGTACGTGCGCCCGATGCGGATCGTCTTCTTGATCCTCGGCCCGCTGCCGAAGAGGACGGCCCGGTTCGTGGACATCTCCACGGCGCAGCGCTTCGGAGCGGACGGGTAGTTGCCCGAGGGGGTTCCCGGGGTCATCGTGACGTTGTGGCCGATCTCGCGCCCGAGGACGGTGACCTCGGCCGTCGACGTCGGGCTGAAGGTGCTGCCCTCGCCCCATTTGGCGTTCTTGACGACGCAGCCGCGCGACTCGCGCTTCTTCTTGCACGACCGCGCGGCGTCGGTGCTCGCCGGCAGGGCGAAGAGGAGGACGGAGGCGGCCAGGACGACGAGGATCCGGTGCATGGAGGCGACGCTACACACGTAGGGTGCTTCCGTGCACGACTTCCTCGAGAGCGAAGAGCGCTACGGCGCGAGCAACTACCTTCCGCTGCCGGTCGTCCTGGCCAGGGGAGAGGGGGCGTGGGTCGAGGACGTCGACGGCCGCCGGTACTTCGACGCGCTCGCCGCGTATTCGGCGCTCAACCTCGGCCACTGCCACCCGCGGCTCGTGGAGGTCGCGCGCGAGCAGGCCGGGCGGCTGACGCTGACGAGCCGCGCGTTCCACAACGACCAGCTCGGGCCGTTCTGCCGCGAGCTGGCCGAGTTCACCGGCACGGACCGCGTGCTGCCGATGAACACCGGCGTCGAGGCGGTGGAGACGGCGCTGAAGCTCGCGCGGAAGTGGGGCTACGCGCGCAGGGGGGTGGCGCCGGGCCGCGCGCGGATCGTCGTCTGCGCCGGCAACTTCCACGGCCGCACCACCACCGTCGTCGGCTTCTCCGACGATCCGCTCGCGCGCGACGGGTTCGGGCCGTACGGCCCCGGGTTCGTGACCGTGCCCTACGGCGACGCCGCGGCGCTGCGCGCGGCGATCGACGACGACACCGTCGCTTTCCTCGTCGAGCCGATCCAGGGGGAGAGCGGCGTCGTGATCCCGCCCGACGGCTACCTGGCCGACGTGCGCGCC
Source organism: Solirubrobacteraceae bacterium (assembly GCA_036388715.1). GTDB lineage: Bacteria > Actinomycetota > Thermoleophilia > Solirubrobacterales > Solirubrobacteraceae > CADCVT01. The sequence goes on from DASVRH010000315.1 coordinate 3,213, forward strand.
ATCTGCGCCGAGGCGGACGTGCTGATGATCGCCGACGAGGTGCAGTCCGGGCTCGGGCGCTCGGGGCGGCGCTTCGCGTGCGACCACGAGGGCGTCGTACCCGACCTCTACGTGCTCGGCAAGGCGCTCGGCGGCGGGATCGTCCCGCTGTCGGCGGTCGCCGGCCGCGACGACGTGCTCGGCGTCCTGCGGCCCGGCGAGCACGGCAGCACCTTCGGCGGCAACCCGCTCGCGTGCGCGATCGGCCGCGAGGTGCTGCGGATGCTCGCGGACGACGGGATCGTCGAGGCCTCGGCCGCGCTCGGCGACGCCGCGGCGGAGCGCCTGCGCGCGGCCGCGCACGGGTCGGTGCGGGAGGTGCGCCAGCGCGGACTGTGGCTCGGCGTCGAGCTCGTCGAGGCGGCGCAGCCCGCGCGGCCGGCGTGCGAGCGCCTCATGGACCTGGGCGTGCTCGCGAAGGACACGCACGAGACGACGATCCGCTTCTCACCGCCGCTCGTGACGAGCGAGGAGGACCTGGGATGGGCGCTCGACCGCCTCGACGAGGTGCTGGCGGCCGTCGCCGATCAGCCGGGCGCGGGGACGGGCGCCGCGCCGTGGAGGTAGTCGAGCTGGTCCTTGGCGGCGCGTAGGCCGCGGTAGGTCCAGCGGTAGCGCCCGCCCGTCGCTCGTACCACGCTGTCGAGCTCCATCCCCGAGTCGCGCCAGAGGCTCTCGAGCGAGTTGAAGTCGACGTTCCCGCGCAGGCCGGCGTAGCTGGCGTCCTCCTTGGCCAGGTCGACGCGGGCCAGCCGCTCGGCCTTCGTCGACGGCGTCCAGCTCGACACGCCCCCCTTGATGAAGCTCACGAAGTCTTCGAGGGTCGCGAAGACCTCCGACTGCCACTCCGCGGGCCCGCTCGTGTCGATGTCGGCGGAGAAGAGGCGCTGGCCGTCGAGATGGCTGACGCTGATCTCGATCACGCCCGGCGAGCGCGCGATCGCGGCGTGCACGGCCGGGATCGTGTCCGAGAAGATGAATGGCGCCGTGGCCGCGATGATCCCGCGGTCGGTGTTCCGGTCGGTGATGTAGACGGTCGGCTCGTCCTTGCCGTCGTAGGCGTCGATCGCGCCGCAGCGGTACGCGCACGACGTCGTGCGGATGTTGATCAGCGGAGGGAACGGCCAGAGCGTCATGCGGCCGAGCTTCAGGACGCAGAAGGACGCGACAGCCCAGCCGTTGATCACCTGGGGCTTGAGCCAACCGGCCGGGAGGCGACGGTCGAGCTCGTCGGGCGGGAGCCGGAAGTTGAAGATGAACCGCTCTTCCAGCCGGGCGGAGACGACGCGGGGAATGGCCATGAGCATGCGCTCCTCGAACGGGTAAGGCGGTTCTACCAGTCAGAGCACGGATGGCGCAAGAGTGTGAGCAGAAGATTCTCCACTCTGACAGCGTTCACTGTTAGGGTCGCGTCGTAGACGACCCGAAAGGGGGGGACGAATGAGCCCCGAGAAGTCGCGCTCTCACAAGGTGCGCAAACTGAGCCTGCAGGAGTTCCTCGACGCGGGGGACGCGCCGCAGGTGAAGTTCGGCGAGCGGTTCAACGGTGGCGCCTTCATGTGCTGCCACACGCACATCTTCGCCGAGACCGGGATCTGGATCGAGGAGCTCGTGCCCGTCTTCCAGAAGCTCGACGCGCAGCTCGCCGTGTCGGCCGAGAAGACGGTCGCCAGGCTCTCCGGCTGAGCAGTCGCGCGTGAGCGTGTCGGCCGACGACCGGCTCCTCGCCCTGCTCGCCCCGTGGGCCGTGCGGGGCGAGCGGTCGATCGCGCCCACCCCGCACGGGGGAGGGAGGCCGACGCTGCTCACCCGGCTCGGCGCGCTCGAGGACGCCGTGACGTTCGAGGGGCGTGGGCTGCTCGACGTCGAGGCGGCGTCGGAGGCGCACGCCGAAGCGCTGTCGGCGGGGCTTGGGCTGATCGAGGAGGCGTGGCCGGCGCTGGGGGAGGCGATCGGGCGCAGCGTGCGCCACGTCGTGCTCTTCCGCGACCCGGCCCGCAACTCGTTCGCGACGCCCGCCGCCCACGGGATCGCGTTCATCAACACCGCGCTGGGCACGAGCGACGTGTTCTTCGTGGAGGACCTCGCGCACCAGGGCGGCCACGTGCTCTTCGAGGCGGCGTGGGAGGGGGCGCCCGCGCTCGTGTCCGTCGCCCCGGAGGCCAGCGTCGGCGAGCTCGCGGGAAGCGATGACGCGCGCTCGCTCGAGGTCGCGGTGCACGGCATGGTGACCCTGACCCTGATGATCGGGGCGCTCCGGCGCGTGCTGGCCTCTGATGCGGCCGTCGACCGCGACGAGGCCACCGGCCGCCTGCTCTTCGCGCTGGTGCGCCTCGGGACGGACCTGCGCGCGCTGGCCGGGCTGCCGGTCTACGCGGAGGCGGGCGTGGCGGTGATGCGCGAGGTGGTCGGCGCGTACATGGAGGCTGCGCGGGCCTACGGAGAGCTCGTCGTCGCCGCCGACTTCACCGGCCAGCCGTACAACTTCGACCTCGCCCTCTTCAGGCGGCGCAACGCGGAGCTGCGGGCGCCCGCCCGCGCGTGAGCGGTCGGCCGGTCGTCGAGCTCGCCGAGCTTCGTCCGGTCGGGTTCGGCGGGTACCGCGTCGATGTCCGCAGCGCGGTGCACCGTGCCGCGCTCGAGCGGGCGCTCGCGCTGGGGTGCAACCTCGTCGACACCGCCTCGGGCTACGCCGACGGGCGCTCCGAGGAGCTTGTGGGAGCGGTACTGCGGTCGTCGGGGGCGCCGGCGTACGTGGTCACGAAGGCCGGCTACGTGTCGCCTGCGGCCGCCGCGGCGATGGAGCGGGCGGGCGTGGACGTCGCCGCGATCCCGGGCGTCGACGACGACACCGGCTACAGCCTCGCCCCGGCCGTGCTCCGCGCGCAGCTGGCCCTCTCGCGGTCGCGTCTCGGCTGCGAGCGCCTGGATGCGGTGCTCCTGCACAACCCGGAGCGGATGCTCGAGACCGGGGCGTCGGGGAACGATCTGCTGGCGGCGCTGGCGGAGGCCTTCGCCGTGCTGGCCGAGGAGGTCGAGGCGGGAGGGCTGCGGCATTACGGCGTCAGTTCGAACGAGCTGCCGGCGGCCGCGCAGGGCGATCCGCTCGACCTCGACACGCTCGTCGAGCTGGAGCGAGGGAGCGGCGGCCCCGGCCTGACCTTCCTCCAGTTCCCGCTGAACCTCGTCGAGCGCGACGCGGCGCGCAACGGCGACCGCCCGTCGCTGCTCGCGCGGGCGGGCGGGATCCGGACCATGGCCAACCGGCCGCTGAACGCGCTCTCGCGCGGCGCGAAGCTGCGTCTGGCGCTCCCGCCGGCCGGCGAGCAGCCGGGGGATGACCCGTGGGAGCGCTGCGTCGAGCTCGTCGCCGGGCGGCTCGAGAGGCTTGGGGCCGAGGAGCCGTGGCACGCCTTCCGCCCGATGCAGTTCCTGCGCGACAGCCGGGACGAGATCACCGACCCCGAGCTCGTCGACGCGATCTGGGGCGCGCAGATCGAGCCGTTCCTCGCGGCGCTGTACGACGCCGCGCCGCCGCGCGAGGCCGTCGAGGCGTTCTCGCGCCTGCGCGCTTCCGCGCACGCGAGCGCCCGCACGAAGCTTGCGGAGCGCACGCGCGAGGCGCTCGCGGATCTGAACGCCGCCGGCGTCCTCGAGCCGCTCGACGACGAGCCGCTCGCGGTCACGGCGTGCCGCTGGTGCCTCGAGGCCGGCGCCGACCACGTCCTGGTGGGGATGAGGCGCCCGGAGTACGTCGACCAGCTGGCCCCGCTTCTCCGATTCAACGCTCGATAACGCCGCTTATGTCGACAACGAACGAGAGGACGAGTGTCTCCGTGGTCGTCATGGATCGACTCGGGACCTGAAGCGGGTTTTCCTCCGGCCGTCGCCACACGCCGCTAGCCGTCCGTCGCCTCGAAGTGCGCGGCAAGCTCGGTCATTTTGGTCAAGAAGCGAGCAGCCATCTGTAGGTGCGTGTAGGCCGTGTCTTCGTCGACAGTGCGCCCGCTCGGATGTCCGGCGTTATTTCGCGTGATCCGCAGCAGGTCGGCAACAGCATCGAGAGTCAGGTTGTCGGCCAGACCGTCCGGTAGGTCGCCTCGACGCGGCTCAAGCCGTTTCCGGAATTCTTGGAACCGCTTGTAGTAGGTCGTCGAGGGATTTCCGAGCAGCTTGCTCAGAGACGCAGCGTCGGTCTCGTACGCGCGAGCAAAAGCGCTGGCGAGGCGCCCGAACACCTGCTCGGCAGCGACTCCGAGCATGACTGAGGAGGCGAGATAGCACCGCGCGTTGAATGCGTGGAGCGCTTCGCGCACGTACGCCACGGCGGCGGTGTCCAGCTCTGGACAGCGCGTGGTCAGTCGATCGAGATATCGCTCAGGGTCACGCGGCTCCCAGGAGCCGCCCGTCGCTGCCTGAATCCCCCGAGCGGACAAACGCCACCGCCAGTTGTCCCACGTCGAGGCACGCTCCTGGCCGGCCGGGTCTAGGTACACCAGGCCGTCCGCGACCAGCCCCCAGATCGCCTCCCAGAATTCGTGTGGTCGGCACCCCAACTCCTGAACGGACTCGCGCGGAAAGTAGGGCTCTGCGAAACGCGCCTCCATCTGCGGGGTCGCGAGCCTCTCGATGAGCCTGCCACGAACGTCCATTGGCGGACCGTACTCCGCTCCTAAGACGTGCCCCGCGCGGCGCCGCGGCGTCCGGGCGACCGCTGATTAGCTCCGGGCCTTCGACTGCCGTAGCTCGACGGAAGTCGGTGAGGTCGCGACTCTGTCCGACCCACCGAAGGGCTCGACGCCGCTTTGCGACAGCACTACCCCCCATGCGACTTGCTGTCGCTGACGACTGGCTCCTCTAAGCGCGGTACGCCGGGTCGCCGTGTCAGACTTGTTGACTCGATTCCGCGCATTCGAATTCGTCGCTGACCGGACGCTCCCTGACCATGAAGCTCCGCCCGTATGAGGACCCTGACCGAACGCTGTGCGAGACCTGGTTTGAGGACCCCGGCCCATTCATGGATCCGCGGTGGCTCCAGTCCGCGTCGCGCGACGCCAAGCACGGGGCTCACCACTCCCTCCTGATCGGCTGTGAGGACGGAGTGCCGGTGAGCGTCGTGTCGGTCGGGCATACCGCTGATGGCACACGCGCTGCATGCTCGATGTTGGTCGCGCCTGAACGGCGACGCCAAGGCGCCGGACGCGCGACGGTCCAGGCGCTTCGCGCCGAGTTCCCCAACGTCGAAGAGTTTGTCGCGTACGTCGACCCCGACAACCAAGACAGCATCAAGCTGCTGCGGGCGCTGGGCTTCACGCGCACCGAGTACGCGTACCCGGACCGAGACCTGTACGCATGGCGCCGTGACGGCGTTCTGCCGGCGGCGGATTGGAAGCCGCCAGCAATCCCGCGGTCGTACTGAGGAGAGGCGACACTCTCCTGAACAGCGTCAGCCTGGTCGCGCCCGGATTCAGTTCTCCGCGAGCCTGTCTCCTCGGCGCGGCTAGCTCGCGTCGAGTTTCTCCGTCAGATCGTCGAGCGTCGTGAGTACGCAGGTGCCGAATCGGTGGGGCGTTCCTGCCTGACGGAGGACGTGGGCTGAGTGGGCCTCCGTGACGACGATGTCGCAGTAGGCAACGGCGACCGATAGCGCGTCGATGTCGAATATGTCGTTGGGCAGCCACCGACTCGCGGCACTGCGGTGCTTGGAAGTCACGAGCGTGATCCGAACGTCGGCGCTCGGCATGCAGTCAGTGAACCGACGCGCGGCATCCGGCGTGGGAAGGACCTCTGGGAGGCGACGCCCGTGCGCCTTGAGAGCCTCGTCACGGATGGCTTCGATCTCCAGCGCCACATATCGCGCCGCGACGACATCGCGCAGTCGGCCACGACGCCACCGCGAATCAGCGGCAAGTCGCGCGGCTTGTTCCCGCTCTTGTTGTGCTCGCCGCTCGGCGCCGGCGCGCGCGACCGCGGGTTCCCAGCCGAGACGCCGAAGCTCGGCCTCCTCACGGTCGTCCTGCGGGCCCTGCAAGATCGAACGATCCAGTCGGCGCTCTCCGTCGGCGATGAATTCGTCGAACGCGGCTGCGCCCTTCGTGTACCGCTCCCGCGCTCGGTCGGTGACATCGCTGCCGTTCCGGTCGCGGATTCTGAGGCGACCGTCGAGTCCGGCAGCACGGAGAACGCCTCGGCCGACCAGCGGAACAGGGTTGAACCGCTCCACGATGGGCGCAACAGCCGCCAGCGCGCTCTCGAACTCGAGAGCCGCAATCGTATGAGGCGGCAGGACGCACGCGAAGTCGGTGAACTCCTCGATCACGTGCGCGACGTCGCGCAACTGCCGCCGCCGCCGGATCCCGGCGATCTCCATGACGAGAGGCAACCCGATGACATACGTGGTGCGGTCCCGCTTCGCCCGCAGTTCGTCGAGGACGGGCCTCAGTCGTACGCCGTCGCGATGCCCTGTCGTCGCCTTGGCTAGCGCGATCCAGTGATTCAGATCGAGGTAGACCAGCAGCGGCGAGTCACTCGGGGGCCTGATGAGACGGGTGGGCCAAACGGGCGCGACGTCGGTCCGGTCGGCGCCCGTCCGCACGCGTGAACCTCGACGAGCCGGCTGGTCGCCTACCGGTGCTTGCCGGGACCCTTCCCGTGGATGAGGTCGTTGATCGACTCGACCCCGGTCTTTTCCTTGTATGTGTCCCAGCGCATGTCGCTGCGGACGTTCAGATCGATGCCGTATTCCTGCTCGATCGTGCCGATATGAGTGTCCCCGCGCTTCTCGCGGAGCGTGCCGTCTCCGGTACGAGCTCGCTGGCCGCGCATCCCTGGCGCATCGTTCTTGGCGTTCTTTCCCATGGCTACCACCTCTTCAACTTGGCACGTATCGAATCACACACGCCGGACGGCGCAGCGGGGGTTGCGCGACGCACGGAACGCGACCGGCGCAGGTCCGCTACTCCCCCAGCCGTTTCTTTCGCTAGGGACGTCCGCTAACGCGGCTCACGGGCACGGCGATGAGAGCCCGGTCGTTACGAAGGTCGCGAACGAGTCTCGCGTACCTGTCGCACTCAATCCCGCGTCACCGTCGCGTCACACACGTCTCGACGTAGCGCGGGTACGTGCTCTTCGCGGCCTCGGCCGCGGCGGGGTCGATCTCGCGCGTGACGAAGGGCTCCTCGCGGGACGTGACGGCGAGGACGTCGCCGTCGGGGTCGACGATCCAGCCCTGGCCGCCGAAGCGCTCGTCGCCGTGGTTCGAGGAGATCGCGTAGGCGCCGGCGACGACGGCTGCCGTGCGGCCTCCGGCGAGCCACTTGTCGAGCGTCTCGTTCGGCGTGCAGCGCGGGATCGCGTGGATGTTCACCTTCTGGTTGCCATAAGCCCGGGCCCTCTCCCCGAACCACATCTCCGTGCACACGAGGAACCCGACGCGCGTGCCGGCCGCCTCGACGGGCTCGAAGCGGCCGTCGCCGCGCTCGTACCAGGAGGCCTCCCAGAAGTCGTCCTCGTCGGGCAGGTGGTACTTGAGGTGCGCGGGTCGCACGCCGGCCTCGTCGGCGACGAAGGCCTCGTTGAGCCGCCGGCCGTCGCGCTCGACGGGCGCGGCGCCGAGGACCGCGGCGGGCGCGAGGTCGGCGAGGCGCTCGCGGAGGAAGCGCGCGTGCGCGTCCACGGCCGACCGCCACAGCTGCCGATCGAACTCGCGGCGCCGGGCGAACCACGGCGCGAGGCCCATCTCCGGCAGCACGACGAGGTCGCTGCGCTCGTGCCGGACGTGCTCGGCGAGCGCTTGCCAGTCCTCGTCGAGGCGGTCCGTGTGCAGCTCGCATGCCGTGACCCTCACCCGGGTCACGGTACGAAAGAGCGCCTCGCTCCGGGAACCGGCGTGACATTCCCAAAATTGGGAGTAGCGTTCGGGTTGTGGCAAGGGAGTGCCATCGGGGAGTGCTGACTGCCGGGGTCGCGACAGCGCTGCTCCTCGGCGTCCTGGCGTTCGTCGCCGCCCCGGACGCCGGCGCCCAGACGTGCGTCGGCGAGGAGTGCGGCGCCCCCACCTGCTACTGGCTCTCCGAGCCGGTGAAGGTGCGCCCCGACATGGCGCGGAAGCGGACGTTCTACTGCCGCAACGCGGTGAGCGCGGCCGTCAAGACGCCGCCCGAGCACGGGCAGCTCAGCGACCTCGGCGTCGACTGGCGCGGCCTGCACTTCACGATGAAGGCCGACGCCGATGCACCGCCGGCGGACAAGGCGGTCATCACGGTCGAGGGGCCCGAGCACTCCCGCGACATGCCGATCGACTTCGAGATCGTCCCGCC
>DASVRH010000316.1:0-1844 GCA_036388715.1 Solirubrobacteraceae bacterium
CGCGCTGTTCCTCGACGCGACGATGACCTACAGCTGCGCGATCTTCAGCCGCGGCGCGCAGAGCCTGGAGGACGCGCAGCGCACGAAGCTCGACCTCGTCTGCACGAAGCTCGCGCTCCAGCCCGGCGACACCGTGCTCGACGTCGGCTGCGGCTGGGGCAGCTTCGCGCTGCACGCCGCCCGCGAGCACGGCGCCCGCGTCGTCGGCATCACGCTGTCCGAGCGCCAGTTCGAGCTCGCGCGCCGCAGGGTCGCCGACGAGGGGCTCGAGGACCGGATCGAGATCCGCCTCACCGACTACCGCGACCTGCGGGGCGAGCAGTTCGACGCGGTGGCGAGCATCGGCATGGTCGAGCACGTCGGCGAGGCGCAGATCGACGTGTACGCCGAGCAGCTCGCCGCCGTCCTGAAGCCCGGCGGCCGGCTCCTCAACCACGGCATCGCGCGGCTACGCCACAGCAATCCCGCCGCCGGGCCGTTCTCCGAGCGCTACGTCTTCCCCGACGCGGAACCGCTTCAGCTCTCACGGGTGTTGCTGGCCCTCGAGCGCGCGGGCTTCGAGACCCACCACGTCGAGGGGTTCGCCCCGGACTACGCCGAGACGCTCCGCCACTGGGCGGAGCGCCTCGACGCGCGCCTCGAGGAGGCCCGGGCGCTCGCGGGCGACGAGCGCGTCCGGGTGTGGCGCCTGTATCTCCGGGCGGCGCGCAACGGGTTCGAGACGGGGTTCACGAGCGTCTACCAGGTTCGCGCGACTCAGGCGGCCGGCGCGGCGTAGCGGGCGGGGAAGCGCTTCGGCCGCGGCTCGAAGAGGCCGCCGAGCGACGCGTCGCGCTCCAGGCAGGCGTCGAGCGCCGAGACGACGGCCGGGCAGAACTGGCGGCCGGCGAGCGACTCGATCTCCCCGATCGCCTCGCGCAGCGTGCGCGCCGGGCGGTAGGGCCGGTCGCTCGTGATCGCGTCGAGCGTGTCGGCCACCGCGAGGATGCGCGCCGACAGCGGGATCTCCTCGCCCGAGAGGCCGTCCGGGTAGCCGGCGCCGTCGTAGCGCTCGTGGTGGCTGCGGACCATCTCCTTGACGACGCGCGGCACGTCGAGCTCGCCGACGATGTAGCTCGACGTCTCGGGATGGCGGCGCATGATCGCCAGCTCCTCGTCGCTCAGCCGCGAGGGCTTGAGGAGGATGGAGTCGGGCACGCCGATCTTGCCGATGTCGTGGATCGTGGCGCCGACCTCCGCGGCGCGGCGCTGGGTCTCGGGGAGCCCCAGCTCGTCGGCCAGCAGCATCGTCAGCTTCGCGACGCGCTCGACGTGGCCTCCGGTGTACGGGTCCTTGGCCTCGATCGTCCGCGCCAGCGACGTGATCGTCGAGAGGTACGACTGGTGCATCCGGCCGACGAGGTCGCGCTTCTCGTCGAGCAGCCGCTGGAGGCGGCGGTTGGCGTGCTGGAGGTCGTCGCGGTGGCGGCGCAGCTCGACGACGCTGGCCCGCGAGCGGTGGACGTAGCCGCGCTGGCCGAGCCACAGCGTCGCGACGGGCAGGGCGAACAGCAGGACGGTGACCGGGCCGAGGTGGTCGTAGCTGACGGCCAGGCCGGCCCCGATGACGCCGTAGACGACGTAGTGCGCCCACAGCCACGCCATGCCCTCCTTGAAGACGGCGAACGGGTTGCGGCCCTCGTTCATCGCGATGACGATCGACATCAGCGTCATGTTCACGACGTAGTAGGCGAGCGCGGCCGGGATGCCGGCGAAGATCTGCTGCATCGGCGTGCCGGTCGGCATGTGGGTGAAGACGACCGCGGCGGCCGCGCCGGCCAGGCCGAGCGCGCCGAGGTCGAACG
>DASVRH010000317.1:0-2538 GCA_036388715.1 Solirubrobacteraceae bacterium
GCGGGCCAGCGCCGCGCGGTACCGCTCGGGGTCGGCGCGGGCCGCCTTGACGTCGATCATGGGGCGCGCATGTTAGGCGAGCGCGCGGGTCAGCCGAGGTTCGCGTACAGCACGAAGAGCCTGGGCAGCCGCAGGATCGGCATCGGCCGGCTCGTCAGGTCGGACATCACCGTGAGGTCGACGAGCAGCGAGCCGCCGCTCGTCTCCGGCTGGTTCGCCTCGAACCACGTCGTCCACCCCGCCACCTGCATCGCGACCACGTCGGCGAGCGGCGTCCCGGCGCCGCCGTCGCGCAGCTTGGTCCGCGTCGGCGGCATGAGGTAGACCGGCAGGCGGACCTTCGCGATCGCGCCGTTGATCGCGTACTCGTAGGAGAGCGTCGCCTGCATCGTCACGTCGTCGGTTCCGGCGTTGGCGAACAGCGCCTCGTAGAGCAGCCCGAGCTGGCACTCGAGCGGCCGCTGGACGGGATCGTCCGGGCCCGTCGCGTAGATCGTCGCCAGGTCGATGCCGTCCGCCTGGTCGTCGCCGACGACGACCAGCGGGTGCAGCGGCTGGTCGAACGACACCGTCGGCGTCCGGTAGACGAACGGGTCGTCGATCGTCTTGTGCGGCACGAGGTCGGCGTTGCGCGTGATGTTGACCTCGGCCCGCGCGTCCTGGCGCTCGAGGACGTCGAGGTCGGGCAGGACGAAGGTCCGCGCCGCGATGTTCATGCCCTTCGTCGCCGGCAGGTAGTCGCCGCTTGTGTCCTTGTACGCGAACACGCTGGTCAGCGCCTCGGTCGTCGTCTGGCGCTCGCAGGCGTAGCCGTCGATCTCGACGTACGGCGCGCCGACGCGGGGCGGGAGCGCGGCGTCGAGCACGACCGTGATCGTCAGCGCCTCCACGCCGTCGAGCGGCGCCGAGCCCTCCGAGATCGTGAACCCGATCGACCCGCCGGACGTCGCCGCCGCGCCCCCGAGGGCGGGGTCCTGGAGCCCCGGCGGGGACGAGGCGAGCCAGTCGATCATCGCCGCCGCCGACTGGAGCGCGGCCTGGGCGTTCTTGAGCTGGTCGGCGTCGGACGTGGCGACGTCGATCGGCACGAGGCACGCGTCGAGGTCGGCCAGCACCTGCGGATAGACCTGTGTGAACTGGGCGAGGTTGTCGAACACGTCGCGCGCCGGCGGGTCGCCGCCGAGCCCGTCCGGGTCGGCGAGGTTGAAGCTGACGACGCCGTGGATCTCGTCCTGCTGGCGGTGCACCTGGAGCGAGTAGGTGAACGAGTACGTCCAGCGGGTGGCGGTGGCCAGTGGGTCGTAGGTCCCCGGGCGGGAGCACTGGCCGCCGGCCAGGAGGGCTCCGGCGGCCGGCGCCCCGGCGTCCGCCGGGAGAGGCTGGTGGCACGGGGAGTCCGGCGCGACGACGCGGTCCTGGTTGACGAGCATCGGCGTCGCCGGGAACTCGCGCAGGACGATGGGGACGTCGAACGTCCCGAGCTCGGCGCCCAGCGGCGACGTGCTGTCGCCCGTGTCGACGAAGCCGAGCCAGGAGGAGGGCTCGTAGCCCTCGATGCCCGGCAGCGCGCCGATCTCGTGCTCGATGTAGCGCCCGTCGTAGGTGAGCGCCAGCGAGACGCACTTCGCGTCGATCGCCGCGCTGCTGACCAGCGAGCTGAGGTAGGGGCTGGGCGGCGCCTCGACCGGGCCGGCGTCCGCGAACCGCAGGTCGAGCTTCGGTGACGAGAGCGAGATCGACGGCGTCGCGCCGGCCGCGGCGTCCACCACGTCGCCGAACACGCGGGGAACCCGGACGGCGCCTGGTCGCCGCCTGATCGCCGCCTTCACGTCGGCCTCGAACTGGATCCCCGCCTTGACGGCGTAGAACCCGCCGAGCGCGGCGAGCATGCTCTGCTTGTAGGCCTCGCGGATGTCGGCGAGCTGCTGATCGTCCGCGGTCTCGCCCTTGTAGACCGGGATCATCACCGACTTGAGGTTGTCGGCGAGCTTGCGCTTGGCGTCGACGAGCAGTCCCAGCGCATCGGGTCCGTCGACCTTGCTGCGCAGGATGTCCGCCGGCGCGACGTACTTCGGGCTGAACAGCTCGTCGATGTAGGCGAGCGTGATCGTCATCCAGTGATCGAGGTCGATCGAGGTGAACGCCTGCGCGACCGACGGCCCGTCGGGCTGGATCACCGACCCCTTCGTGTACTGGATGATCTGCGTCGACGGACGCGACTGGAGCGCGTTGGAGATCGGCCGCGGCGCGTAGACGGTGGGATCGCCGGCGTCCTTGATCGTGAACGAGATCGGCTGCGCGGCGCCCGGCTTGCCCAGCTGGACGACCCAGAGCGGGGCGGTCGCGCTGAACCGGCTGCGGTCCGCGCCCGTCGCGATGCGCAGCGCGGTCCCGGGGAGCGACGCGAAGGCGGCGGCGAAGTCCTTGGCGAACGCCGAGAGGTCGCGCTGCGGCTGATCGCCGTTGGAAGCCGCCAGCGGTCCCGTCGACGCGGCGATCGAGGTCGCGGCCTCCGCGACCCCGGCGACCGGCGCGAGC
>DASVRH010000318.1:0-3541 GCA_036388715.1 Solirubrobacteraceae bacterium
CGAGCCACTGCGGCGTGACGACGCCGAACGCGGCGAGGCCGAGCCAGTCCCACCCGCGCAGCACGCAGACCCCGCTCGCCGCGAGCGTCGCCACGAAGAGGATGGCGGTCGTGCCGCCGCCCGCCGGCGCGCCGACCAGGACCGGCGACGCGAGCCCGCCGACGATGCCCAGCGCCGCCATCCCGCGCGACTCCCACCGCACGGCGAGCGCCAGCGCGGCCGCGCCCGTCGCCAGCGCGAGGGCGAGGCCGGCGCCGACAGGGACGAGGTCGTACAGCCGAACGGCGACGACCGACGTCGCGAACAGCCCGCCGATCCCCGCGGCGGCCGCGGCCATCGCCGCGTCGGTGGGGCCGCGCCGCTCCTGGAGCCACGCGCCGACGGCCACGAGCACGAGCGAGAAGGCGCCGGCGATGACCGTCCGGGCGCCCTCGCCGATCCACCCGCGCGAGATCGCGACGGCGACGAGGAGCACGAGGCCGACGAACACCGCCGCGCCGCCGGCCCAGGCGAGCACGCGGCCGGCGACGAGGTCCTCGAGGGAGGCGCGGGAGGGGCGAGCGGCCCGGGTCCCCGAGGGCGGGGCCGAGGGGCGAGCGGCGCGGGGTGGCGCGAGCGGGGCGGGCGGGCGCCTCACGTCGGGGCGCTCCGGCGCGAGCGCGGAGGGGCGTGCGCCGGGTGGGGTGAAGCGCGGTGGGGCGTCCACGCGGGCGGCGGCGAGCTCCTCCTCGAGCCGCGCGATCCGCTCCGTGAGCCCCTCCGTGCGTCGTTCGAGCTGCGCGATGCGGCTGTCCCCGTCCACGTCCCCTCCCGGCTTGTCGACCATGAGTCAGCAAGATAGCGACGTGTTGACCTGTGGTCAAGAAGGACACGTCGCGGAGCGGCGCGGCGTAGACTCCCTCCGCGCATGGGCGTCCCCGCCTACACCCGGCTGAACGTCGACGAGCGACGGCGTCAGCTCCTCGAGCAGGCCACGGCGCTGTTCGCGACGCACGGCTACGACGAGCTGTCGATGGCGAAGCTCGCGCGCGAGGCCGGCATCTCCAAGCCGCTGCTCTACCACTACTTCCCGAGCAAGCGCGACCTGTTCGAGGCGGTGCTCAGCGACGCGGCCGAGCAGCACCTGCGCCGCATCGAGACCGACGACACGCTGTCGCCCGCCGCGCAGCTGACGATCGCCATCGGCGCCTACCTGACGTGGATCGAGGAGAACCGCGGCGCCTACGAGAAGCTGCTGCGCAGCGCCGGCATCCCGGAGGTGCGCGAGCTGATCGATCGCGTGCGCGACGAGACGGCGCGGCGGATCCTCGCCGGCATCGCGCCCGACGGCCCGCCGCCGCCGAAGGTGCGCGTCGCCGTGCGGGCGTGGCTCTGGTACATGGACGGCGTCTGCCTCGACTGGGTGCGCGAGGACGACCTCGACAGGGACGACGTCCAGGGGCTTCTGCTCGGCACGTTGCTGGGAGCGCTCACAGCGGCTGGATTCGATCCATCACGCTTGAGCAATCCCTGAGCGGTATGGTGGCCTTGCGCCATTATCCGCCAAGAAGGTGACGCCCACGTCACCGAGAACGTAGGATGGATCCTCGGATGAACGCAAAGATCGTGGACATCGACGACCCGCGCCTGGTCAAGGCGCTCGCGCATCCGATCCGGATGAAGATCCTCAACATCCTGGACGACCGGATCGCCACGCCGAAGGAGCTCGCCGAGATCCTCGGCCTCCCGCTCGAGAACGTCAGCTACCACGTCCGGACGCTGAAGGACTTCGGGTTCATCAAGCTCGAGAAGACGCGCCAGGTGCGCGGCGCCGTCGAGCACCACTACAAGGTCGCGGCGCGCCCGCGCATCGGGGACAAGCTGTGGTCCGAGACCCCGCGCGTGGTGCAGGAGGCGATCGTCGACTCGCACCTCCAGGTCATCGTCGACGTCATCGGCCAGGGAGCCATGCAGGGCGGGTTCGACATCGACGAGTCGCAGATCGTCAACCACGTCCTCACGCTCGACGACGAGGGCCTGAAGGAGATGTCGGACTACCTCGGCGAGCTGTACGACAAGCTCGAGGCGATCTCCGAGAAGGCGCGCAAGCGCGGCAACGACGACCTGCGCAAGGTCTCCGCCTGCGTCCTCGCCTTCGAGACGCCGGAGCAGATCCCGGCCGAGCGGGCCTCCGAGAAGCGCGACGCCGCCCGCAAGCGGCGCGCCCAGACCTCGACTGCGTAGACAATGCGGCGCGATGCGCCGCCTGCCCGCCGCGCTGCTCCTCGCCGTCCTCGCCGCGGCCCCCTCCGCGTACGCGCAGGGGTCGATCCCCGAGGGCTCGCACAACGAGCCGGCGTTCATCGGCGAGCCGGCTACGCCGCAGCCGATCGACGCCCCGCCGCTGGCCCCCCGGCACCCGTACCTCGCGCCCAACGGGCGGTCGAACATCCACGACGACGCGTACATGACCGACGCGTACGAGGGGCCCGGCCCGCTCGGCCGGGGCACCACGCGCCGCGACGTCTTCCACGCGCGCGACTGCGCGACGGTGACGTTCGACTCGAAGGGGCGGATCGTCACCGTGTGCGTCGGGCTCGACCGGCCCGTGCTCACGCTGAAGGACCCGGTGACGCTCGAGACGCTCGCGGAGATGAACCTGCCGCCCCGCCAGCTCGGCGCCGGCAACCCCTTCCAGGACTTCACCGGCGGCGGCTACTTCTACCTCGACGAGCGCGATCGCGCCGTGCTGCCCACGACCGACCGGCACGTGCTCGTCGTCGAGCAGACGCCCGAGCCGGGCTTCCGCGTCGCGCGCGACGTCGACCTCAACGGCGTCGTCGCCTCCTCGGACAAGCTCATCTCCGTGCTGCCGGACTGGTCGGGCCGGCTGTGGTGGATCAGCTCCGCGGGGCTCGTCGGCACGATCGGCCGCGACGAGGACACCGTGCGCGTGTTCGACACCAAGGAGCGCAACTCGAACTCGTTCGCCGTCGACGACAGCGGCGGCGTCTTCATCGTCACCGACGGCGCGCAGTACCGCTTCGACGCCGGCCCGGACGGCACGCCGGTCGTCACGTGGCGCGAGCCGTACGCGAACACCGGCGAGCAGAAGTCCGGGCAGGTCAACGCGGGATCCGGCACGACGCCGACGCTGCTGAACGGCAACCTCCTGGCGATCACCGACAACGACGACCCGATGCACGTCGTCGTCATGCAGCGCGGGCGCGAGGCGACGGGCGACCGGACGATCTGCCGCGCGCCGGTGTTCGAGAAGGGCGCGGGCTCGACCGACAACTCGCTGATCGGCGTCGGCAACTCGCTCGTCGTCGAGAACAACGTCGGCTACACCGGGCCGACCTCGACCCAGAACGGCGAGTCCACCGAACCGGGCGTCGAGCGCGTCGACTTCGACGTGGAGACGCGGACGTGCCGGTCGGTGTGGCGCAGCGAGGAGCGGTCGCCGACCGTCGTGCCCAAGGCGTCGCTCGCCAACGGCCTCGTCTACGTCTACACGAAGGAGCCGCAGGACGACGGCGACGACGTCTGGTACCTCACGGCG
>DASVRH010000319.1:0-2497 GCA_036388715.1 Solirubrobacteraceae bacterium
GTCGACGGCGCCACCGCTCTCCTCCAGCCCGAGGGCCTCCATCAGGGCCAGTGCGTAGTAGTTGCCGTCCCACGTGTAGATCCCGCGCTCGGCGAGCTGCTCGCTGACCGCGCGCGGGGTCGCGCCCTCGACGGTGAAGCAGAACGTCGGCGTGCGGCCCTCGACGCCGTCGATCCCGTAGAGCGTCAGGCCGTCGATCGCGCGCAGCCCCTCGAGGACGATCGCCGCCAGCGACTCCTCGTGCGCGTGGATCCGGGAGTAGGCGGTGTCGAGGTCGCCGTCGCCGAGCGAGCCCAGGTACTCGATGGCCGCGACGGTGCCCGCGAGCGCCTCGAACGACGGCGTGCCGGTCTCGAACCGGTGGCCGGGCGGCTCCTCGCGCGCCGGTCGCACGCGGTCGGCGGGAAGCGACTCGGCGAGGTCGCGGCGGATCGCCGCGACCCCCAGGTGCGGGCCGAAGAACTTGTAGGGCGAGCAGAGCAGGACGTCGACGCCGAGCGCCGCCCGGTCGGGGCGGTGGTGCGGCGCGTAGTGCACCGCGTCCGCCCAGGCCAGGGCGCTCACCTCGTGGGCGGCCCGCGCGATCCGCGGCGCGTCGGTCAGCGACCCGACGGCGTTGGAGGCCAGCGTGAACGCCACGACGCGCGTGCGGTCGCCGAGCAGCGACTCGAGCGCGTCGACATCGAGCGTCGCGTCCTCGCGGCGCAGGGGCGCGACCTTCACGACGAGCCCGTGGTCCTCGGCCACCCGCAGCCACGGTGCCACGTTGGCGTCGTGGTCGAGCTCGGTGACGACGATCTCGTCGCCGGGCGAGAGCGTCCGCGCGACCGCGTGCGCGAGCAGGAAGTTCAGCGTCGTCATGTTCGCGCCGAACGCGATCTCCTCCGGCTCCGAGCCCGTCAGCGACGCCGCCGCGCGCCGGGCCTCGGCCATCAGCGCGATCGTGTCGCGAGACGTCGCGAACGTGCCGCCGTCGTTGGCCGTCCCCCGGCGCAGGTGCCCGGCGATGGCCTCGATGACCTCCTCGGGCGCCTGCGACCCGCCGGGCCCGTCGAGGAAGACGGCGTCGCGGGCCAGGGCGGGGAAGCGAGAGCGCACGTGATCCATGCGCGGGAGGGTAGGGAGCGCACCATGAAGATCCCTCGCCGTCCCGACACCGACGACTACACGCGCGAGGCAGCCGACGAGCGCCTGCGCTTCGCCACCGAGCAGACCGGCGCGCGGCTCGAGCACGTCGGCTCGTACTCCTTCGACCCGGAGATCCTGCCCGGCAACGTCGAGAACTTCGTCGGCGTCGCGCAGGTGCCGATCGGGCTCGCCGGTCCGCTGCTGGTCGACGGCGAGCACGCCAAGGGGGAGTTCCTCGTGCCGCTGGCGACGGCGGAGGGCACGCTCGTCGCCTCGTACAACCGCGGCATGAAGCTGCTGCGCGAGGCGGGCGGCGTCAAGACCACGATCCTCGACGACCGCATGCAGCGCGCGCCGGCGTTCGTCTTCGAGGACGCGCGCGACGCCCGCACCTTCGGCGAGTGGCTCGACGAGCACTTCGACGAGATCAAGGAGGCCGCCGAGACGACGACGCGGTCCGGCAAGCTCCAGGACGTCGAGCAGTACTCGGCCAGCCGGATCCTCTACACCCGCTTCAACTACACGACCGGCGACGCCGCGGGCCAGAACAGGACGGGCAAGGCGACCGCGGCCGCGTGCTCGTGGATCACCTCGAACGCGCCCGTCGAGATCGTGAACTTCTACCTCGAGTCGAACTTCGCGACCGACAAGAAGAGCTCGCAGGTCAACATGCTCCACACGCGCGGCAAGCGCGTGGTCGCCGAGGCGACCCTGCCGGCGGCGCTCGTCGAGGAGCAGATGCACGCGTCGACGAGCCGCCTGTTCCGCGCGCGGCAGGTCTCGACGCTCGGCGGGTTCATGTCGGGCGTCAACAACAACGGCGCGCACTCGGCCAACGGCATCACCGCGCTGTTCATCGCGACGGGGCAGGACGTCGCGAACGTCGCCGAGTCCAGCGCGGCGTTCGCGTTCGCCGAGCTCCTGGAGAACGGCGACTACTACTACTCGATCACCATCCCGTCGCTGATCGTCGCGACCTACGGGGGAGGCACCGCGCTGGCGACGCAGCGCGAGTGCCTCGAGATGCTCGGCTGCTACGGCAAGGGCGGCGTCATGAAGTTCGCCGAGATCGTCGCCGCGACCGTGCTGTGCGGCGAGCTGTCGCTGGGCTCGGCGATCGTCGCCGAGGAGTGGGTCCAGGCCCACGACCTGTTCGGCCGCAACCGGTAGCCCGTGGTCGGCAAGCTGCTCCTCGTCCTGCTGCTGCTGGCCGGCTTCTTCTGCGAGGAGGCGGTGCGGCCGCACGCCGAGAACCACCCGTGGCGCATCGCCATCGCGTGGAGCGTGGTGGCCGTCGTCGGCGCCGCCGGGACGTGGCTCCTGTCGGCGCACGGCGTGGCGGTCGTGGGCGCGATCCTCCTCGGCGGCT
>DASVRH010000320.1:0-16035 GCA_036388715.1 Solirubrobacteraceae bacterium
CGTGCAGCCCGCCGCCGTGAGGAGGGCGATCCGCCCGCGCGCGAAGCGCCGGAAGTGGCCGCGGCGGCAGCCGCCGCGGTTGACGGGCTGGACCCGGGCGGTGACGTCGCCCGAGCCGCTGTAGTAGAGCGACACGAAGTCGCGCCCCGGCCGATGTGCGCCGACCGTTGGCGGCGTGCGCTCCTTCCAGTAGTCGAACGCGACGTCCGTGCGCGACACGGCCCAGCCCGCTGCCGCCAGCTGCTCGGCGACGTAGTTCGCGGTCGCGGCCTCGCCCGGCTCCCCGGCGGCGCGGTTGCCGCCGTTCTCGGCCGCGATGCGGGCGAGCGCGTCCAGGTGGGCCGCGATGTCCGCGCCCGTGATGGCCTGCTGGCCGAAGGCGGTGGCGGAGAGGGCGAGGGTCGCGGCGAGGGCGAGCGCGGCGGCGCGAGGCATCGCGGCAGGATGGCGGATCCGCCCGGACGACGGCGCCGGTGCCGGCCGTCCGGCGCCGCTGCGCCTAGGCTCCGCGCGATGCGCGGCGTCCGCCTCCCCCATCGCGACCAGGCGGCGCGCCTCGTCGCGCTCGTCCGCGGAGACGAGGTGGCCCCGGCCGACGACGACGCGTTCGCCGACGCCGCGCTCTTCCACAACCTCGCCGGATTCGCCGTGCGCGCCATCGAGGCCGGCCGCTGGCGCCCGGCGGGCGAGGTCGCGGCGCGCGTGCGGGAGACCCATGCCGAGCGGACGCTCGTCACCGGCCTCTTGCGCCTCGAGCTCGCCGCGTGCGCCGAGACGCTGGCGAACGCGTGCGGCGCGCCGCCGGTCGTCGTGAAGGGGCCGGCCGTCGCGGCGCGCCTCTACGCCGGCGATCCGGAGCTGCGGCCGTACGTCGACCTCGACCTCGTCGTTCCCCGCGAGCGCCTGCGCGCCGCCGCCGACGCCCTCGTCGCCACGCGCGGCTTCTCGCTGGCACGCGGCGAGCGGTACTTCGCCGCCGACGGCGAGCCCTGGCCCGGGTTCGCGGAGACCTTCGGCCACGAGCTGTCGCTCGTCCGCGTCGCGGCCGCGCGGACCCTCCTCGTGGAGCTCCAGTGGCGGATGAGCGACGACCCGCTCGGGAGCGCGCTCGACCACCCCGCGCTGCTCGCGCACGCGTCGGGGTCGGCCCTGCTCCCGGCGGGCGCCGTCGCCCCCGACGCGCTCGACGAGCTGCTCCTGCTCGCCGTACATCTCCTGCACCACGAGGAGCCGCTGGTCATCTGGTGCGAGGACATCGCGCGCGCCCGCGACGCGCTCGACGACGCCGGCTGGGACGGGGCGTTCGAGCGGGCGCGCGAGCGAGGGCTGAGCTGGCCGCTGCACGAGGCGCTCGATCGCGTCGCGGCGGTCCTGGGGGCGGACCGGGAGCGACCGGAGGCAAAGCCGCGCGCGGGCGCGATGGGCGCGCTGCGGTCCACCTCGAGCCTGCCGGTCGGCGTGGGCGTGCACGTCGGCCGGCTCGCGACGCTCGGCTGGCGGCAGCGCGCGACGTACGTCCGCCGCGCCGCTCAGGCGTCGCTGGCGCGGGCGAGGACGTCGCGCAGCAGCGACTCCGCGTGATCGGGCGCGGCCGCGAGGTCGTCCGGCAGCGTCGCACGGAAGACGGGCACCGAGCGCGCGAGCGCCGCGGCGCCGCGGAACGCCGCGGCCTGCGAGGCGCGCAGCGCGTGCATCGTGTTCGGCATCAGCGCGGTGAGCGCGTCGAGCGGCGCGACGGGCTCGAGGTGCGGCGCCGTGCCCCGCCTCGGCCCGAGCAGCGCGACGGCCGCGAGCGGCAGCGGCGCGGCCCCGTCCCCTCCCGCAGTGAAGAGCCCGGGCAGGCGTACGCCGCGCAGCCCGGGCCACAGCAGCATCTCGCCCGTCTCCGCCGCCGTCACCACGCACCCGTCCTCGGCGAGGACGTCGTAGCCGCGCTCGGCCAGCGCCGCCGCCGTCGTCGACTTCCCGGTGCCGCTGGGGGCGGAGAACGCGACCGCGCGGCCGTCGACCGCCACGGCGCTCGCGTGCAGCGCCAGGTCGCCTCGCTCGGCGAGCATGAGCGGGACCGCCACGCACGCGAGCCGGTGCTCCCACGCGGCGTCGGCGGCGGCGCGCGGCTCGGCGACGATCTCGGCGGCCTCGGGGTCGATCGCGAACGTGCCCGTGTGGTCGCAGCGCATCGTCAGCCGGCCGCCGTCGCGGTACACGGCGAACACGTCGTCGACCGCGATCTCGGGCTCGCCGCGCGGGGCCGGCAGCGGCGACGAGGCGGCTCGGACGACGATCCGCCCGCGGGGGACCGGCCCCGTGCGCAGCCGCTCCAGCGGCAGCTCCGACACGAGCTCGTGACCGTAGAGTGCGCCGCCCATGACCGAGGCCATCCTACGAGCGGACACCCTGCTGAGCCGGTCGCCCGGCGTGCTCTGCGAGGGGGTCGGGGACGGGTTCGTCGTCCTCGACCCGGCGAACGACCGCTACGTCCGCCTGAACGCCACGGGCGGATGGCTCTTCGCGGCGCTCGACTCGCCGCAGCGCGTCGAGCAGCTCGCCGAGCGTCTCGTGGCCGAGCGCGGCGCGCCGCGCGACCGCGCGCTCGACGACGTGCTCGCGTTCGCGGGCTTCCTCGTGAGCCGCGGCGTCCTGCAGGCCGGCTGAGCGTCTACTTCGGCGGGAGCGGGCCGCTCTGCGCCAGCGCCGCGGTGACCGACGGGGAGTCGGCGGTGTCGAGGTCCTCGGCGTGCGGCGCCTCGTACGGGGCGTCGTCGTCCGGACGGAGGTCTTCACGCTGCTCGCTCACGGAACGGGCCCCTAGTCGGTCTGCGTGGTGGCGCCGGCGGCCGTCGCCGAGGGGTAGTCCGCGGTCTCGAGATCCGCGGCCTGGGGCGGCTCATACGGCATCTCGTCCTGGCGGGTCTCGTCGCGCTGCTCGTCCATCGGGCTCGGCCTCCTTCGGGGAACGAAGTGCGCAACCTATCGGCGGGCGCGGATGAGGTCCAGCACCCCGCGCTCGGCGGCGTCGGTCATGCGCGCGAGCAGAGCGCGATCGACGTTGTCGAGGGCGTCGCAGCGGCGGTGGTAGCAGGGATCGGCCGGGCCGCGGCGGCGACCGCGCTCGCTGGCGCCGGTGAAGATGCCGCCGACGGGGATCCCGGCGCGCTCGAACGGGGCGTGGTCCGACGCGCCTTCGAGGGAGACCTCGTCCTCCCGCCCGCGGATCGCGTCTCGCAGCGTCCGCTCGATCCGGTCGTCGCGGTCGTAGACGTACACCCGGCCGTTCGGGGAGCCGAGCATGTCGAAGTTCAGATAGGCCTCCAGCGCGTCTCGCTCCGCCGAGCCGAGCGACCGGACGTAGCGGCGCGAGCCGTAGAGCGCCAGCTCCTCCGCGCCCCAGAAGCCGAAGCGCAGGCCCGGGCGGTCGCGCAGGCGCTGGGCGAGCGCCAGCAGCGCCGCCACCCCGCTGCCGTTGTCGTTGAGGCCGGGGCCGGCGGTGACGGAGTCGTGGTGCCCACCCGCCATGACCCACCGCTCCGCGGGCTTCGTCTCGGCGATGACGTTCGTGGTCGTGCGCTCCTCCGAGGTCGCGTCGACGTCCACGGCCACACGACCCCCGGCGATCCGGCGCCCCGCCGCCCGCGTCACGATCAGCACCGGGATGCGGACGCCCGGCCGGATGAGCGTCGCCGCGACCGGCGTGCGGCCGTAGGTGTCGGACACGACGACGGCCGCGGCGCCCGCGCGCTGGGCGTTGGCCGCCTTGACGCGGAAGAAGCACGGGCCGCGCTTGACCAGCGCGATCTCGCCGCGGCGCAGGGCCGCGAAGTCGCCCGCCGAGCAGCCGCCGCGGGGCAGGCGCCGCACGAGCGCACGGATGCGACCGGAGCCGGAGTACTCCGCGAGCCGCACCTCCTTCTCCGGCTTCAGGTCGCCGAGCCTCGCCGGTGCGCGGCGCTCGAAGTACGGGAAGCGCACGGGCTGCGTCGTCACCCGCAGGCCGGCGGCGCGCAGCGTCTTGACGATGTAGTCGACGGTCTCGCGGTCGCCGTCGCTGCCCGCCGCGCGCACGCCGTCGTTGCGGTCGGCGATGCGCTGGAGCGCCTCGAGGTGCGGGGCCGGGTCCCCTCCGCGCGGCGCGGGCTGAGGGTCCTTCTCCGGCGTGTCGCCCCCGCCGCCTCCGCAGCCGGCGAGGAGGAGCGTCGTCACGACGATCGCGCGCTTCATGCGCGCCGGCGCCGCGGGCGCGGCTGGCAGCGCTCGCACGCGTACGTCCCGCGCCCGGCGGCGACGAACTTCACGATCTCGCCGCCGCACTCGAAGCACGCCTCCCCGCGCCGCGTGTGGACGAGGAACTGGTCCTGGAACTGCCCACGCACGCCGTCGGGCTGCCGGTAGTCGTCGATCGTCGCGCCGCCCGCTCCGAGGCCCGCCTCGAGCGAGGCCACGACGGCATCGCGCAGCGCCTCGAGCTGCGGGCGCTTGAGCGTCCCGGCCGGGCGCAGCGGGTGGATCTTCGCGCGGAAGAGCGCCTCGTCGGCGTAGATGTTGCCCACCCCGGCGACCTTGGTCTGGTCGAGCAGGAACGCCTTGACCGGCGCGCGCCGCCCCCTGGTCAGCGAGCGCAGCCGCTCGGCGGTGAACTCGGGCCCGAGCGGCTCGACCCCGAGCCGCGTCGCGAAGAACCGCTCGAGCGCCTCGCCGCCGATCGCCAGCTCGCCGGTCCCGAACCGGCGCGGGTCGCAGAAGAGCAGGTGGTGGCCGTCGCCGAGCTCGAAGCGCACGCGCGCGTAGCGCTCGCCCTCCGGCGGGTCGTAGAGCAGCGTCCCCGTCATGCGCAGGTGGCCGAGCAGGAAGACGTCGCCCTCGAGCTCGAAGACGAGGTACTTGCCGCGCCGCCCCAGCCGTTCCACCCTCCGCCCCTCCACCGCGGCGGCGACCTCGCCGGGGGCGAGCGGCGCGCACCAGCGCGGGTCGTCGATCCGCAGCCGCTCCAGGACCCGCCCCTCGACCAGCGGCGCGAGGCCGCGGCGGATCGTCTCGACCTCGGGGAGCTCCGGCACCCCGCCCAGGCTACGGCGTCGGCACGGCGCCGACGAACGCCGAGCCGGGCAGCTGCGGCGCCTCACGGCCGGTCAGCCAGTGCAGCACGGTCGCGCCGACGTCGGCCAGCGGGCCGTCGTGGCGGGCGCCCTGCAGGCCGGCGGCCGTCGCGAGCAGCGGGGCGTACTCGCGGGTGTGGTCGGTGTGCGGCGCGGTCATGTCGACGCCGTGGTCGGCGGTGAGGACGAGCAGGTCGTCGGGGCGCAGGCGGTCGAGCCACGCGGCGACGCAGGCGTCGACGTCCTCCAGCGCCCGCGCGAAGCCCTCCATGTCCTTGCGGTGACCGTAGACCTGGTCCGTCTCGATGAGGTTGGCGAACACGAGGCCCTCGTCGAGCTCCTCGATCAGCGCGGTGACGTGGGCGAGCGCCTCGGCGTTCGTCGCGCCCGGGTGCTCCCAGTCGATGCCGGCCGCCGCGAAGAGGTCGGACACCTTGCCCACGCTGTGGACGGGCGCGCCGTGCTCCTGCAGCAGCTCGAGGTAGGACCGCTGCGGCGGCAGGAGCGAGAAGTCCTTGCGCGCCTCGGAGCGGACGAAGGCCCCCGGCTCGCCCGCGAACGGCCGCGCGATGATGCGACCGACGGGATGCTCGCGCGGCAGCGCGTCGCGGATGCGGCCGCACAGCGCGTGCAGCTCCGAGACGGGCAGGACGCGCTCGTGCGCCGCGATCTGCAGCACCGAGTCCTGCGACGTGTAGAGGATCAGCCGCCCCGTCTCGAGGTGCTCGTCGCCGAAGTCCTGCATCGCCGCGATCCCGTTGTAGGGCCGGTTGCACAGGACGCCCCGCCCGGCCACGCGCCCGACGCACGCCACCACGTCGGCCGGGAAGCCCTCGGGATACGTCGGCGGGGCCTGCTCCGGCACGACGCCCATCAGCTCCCAGTGGCCGGTCGTCGAGTCCTTGCCCGGCCCGAGCGGGTGCAGACGGCCATGGATCGCGGCGGGCTCGTCGACGGGCGGGACCCCCTTCAGCGGCACGACTGACCCGAGGCCGAGGCTGCCGAGCGCGGGCAGCTCGAGGCCTCCGATCGCGTCGGCCAGATGGGCGAGCGTGTTCGCGCCGGCGTCGCCGTAGTCGGCGGCGTCCGGCAGCGCGCCGATGCCGCAGGCGTCGATGACGACGACGAACGCGCGCCGGCTCACGGCGTCCCCTCCGGGGGGTCGATCCGCAGCGACGTCACGATCGGGTCGAAGACCTCCTTGTCGACGCGGTCGAAGTCCTCGGGCGCGGCGTAGGCGTCGAGCACGACCTCGGCCTCCTTCGCGTAGACGTGCGTCGAGCGCACGCGCCGCTTGCGCCCCGCGATCGTCTCCGTGCCGCGCAGCTCGATCCCCGGCGCGCCGTCGACCTTCACCCGCGTGCTGCGCTCGAGCTCGAACGTGCCGTCGCGCGCCTTGGCCGCCTGCTCGAGCGACGTCTGCGCCGTCTCGAGCGCGGCGCTCTCGCGCGGCAACGGCTCGCTGCGCAGGTAGCGCCACAGCGCGACGGTGGCGGTGCCGTTGCTGGTGGAGGCGACGAGCGGCGGGCGGCCGGGGCGGAACGGCCAGTTGCCCGGGCGGTCGAGGAAGAGCCCGTCCTTGGGGAACGCCTCCGCGCCGGTGCCGAGCGGGGCGGCCGGGCGCACCGTGTCGGGCGGCGTGAGGCGCTCGCGGCCGCACCCGGCCAGGAGGACCGGGACGAAGAACGCTAGGGCGACTTTGCGGCGCATCGGCCGCACATCAAATCAGGAGGGGACGCTGGCTCTCGGATGCGCGGCGAAATAGACATCTTTGAGCTTCTCAGCCGACACATGGGTGTAGATCTGGGTCGTCGCGACATCGGCGTGGCCGAGCATCTCCTGGACCGATCTGAGGTCGCACCCGCCGGCCAGCAGGTGCGTCGCGAA
Source organism: Solirubrobacteraceae bacterium (assembly GCA_036388715.1). GTDB lineage: Bacteria > Actinomycetota > Thermoleophilia > Solirubrobacterales > Solirubrobacteraceae > CADCVT01. The sequence goes on from DASVRH010000320.1 coordinate 6,981, forward strand.
CGTGTGGCGCAGCGTGTGCGGGCTCATGCGGTCATCGAGGCCGACGGCCTTCGCGTGGCGCTGGACGATCTTGTAGAGGCCCTGCCTGGTCAGCCCCGCCCCGCGGTGGTTGACGAACAGGTGCGGCTCGTCGCGCAGCCCCACCAGCGCGGGCCGGCCGCGCTGCACGTAGGCGCGCACCGCGGAGACGGCCTCGCGCCCGACCGGCACCAGGCGCTCCTTCGACCCCTTGCCGCGCGCGCGGAGCACGCCGGCGACCAGGTCGATGTCGCCGACCGTCAGGTCGATCGCCTCGGACGCGCGCAGGCCGCACGCGTACATCGTCTCCAGCAGCGCGCGGTCGCGCAGCGCGCTGGGGTCCGTCCCCTTCGGCGCGGAGAGCAGCTGCTGGACCTCGGAGCGGTTGAGCACCTGCGGGAGCTTCTGGCTCTTGCGCGGGGCGCGCAGGTCGGCGGTCGGGTCGCGGTCGAGCTGGCCGTCGCGCCGCAGGTGGCGGTAGAAGGAGCGCAGGCAGGCGGCCTTGCGCTGGAGCGTCGCCGACGCGGCGGGCGGGCGGTCCTCGGCGCCATCGGCCAGCTCGGAGAGGAAGCCGGCGAGGTGCTCGTGCTCGGCGGTCAGCGCGTCGACGCCCGCGCGCTCCAGGTAGCCGCCGAACTGCAGCAGGTCGGAGCGGTAGGCCTCGAGCGTGTTGCGCGAGAGCCCGCGCTCGAACTCGAGGTACCCGAGGAAGTCGAGCACGTGGTGCTCGAACGGGCGTGCAGCGACCGTGGCCATGGCGCGGTCTTTCGCCGTTCGCGATGCATGCCCTCCTCGCGGGGCTCCCCGCTCGGAACTGCGGGGGACTACGGAGCCGGCGCGCGCGGCCGAGCCTACGCTCCGCGAAATGCCCCTCGCCCACGAGCTCTGGTTCGACCATGCCGACCACGCGGGCGACTGGTCGTTCGCGTTCGAGACCCTGACCCTCGCGCTCCTCGCGGGCGCCCTCGTCGTCGCCCTGATCGTCCGCGTCCTGGCGGGCGCGTACCCGGGCGTCGACGTCTCCTTCCTGGGCCGGATGGCGCCGTGGATGCCGTTCGCGATCCGCATGCACCTGGCGGTGTCGCTCGTCGGGCTGCTGTCGCTGGGCGTCTACCTGTCGCCGGCGATGGACCTCGAGGCCGACGTCGCGGGGATCCTGCTCGGCGCGGTCATGGCCGTCGTCGCGATCGGGATGGCCACGGGCTGGCATGCCCGCGAGGCCGCGTGGCTCCTGATCGCCGCGGGCCCGCTGGGGATGCTCGAGTTCGGCGTCTCGCCGGTCCTCCAGCGCATCGACCTGCTCGGCCTCGCCGCCTTCGTCCTCCTTGCCGGCCCGGGCCGCTGGTCGGCCGACCACGAGCGGGGCCGGGTGCGGGACGCGACCGTGGCCGACCTCGCCCGGGCGGTGTGGGCGCTGCGCGTCGGCGCCGGCGTCGCGCTGATCGTCGTGGCGTTCGCCGAGAAGCTCGCCAACCCCGACCTCGCCGTGGCCTTCCTCGCGGAGCATCCCGAGCTCAACGTCGCCGACCAGATCGGGCTGGGGCTGAGCGACCTCGAGTTCGCGCGCGTCGCGGGCGCGATCGAGGTCCTGTTCGGGCTGCTCCTGATCAGCGGGGCGCTGCCGCAGGCGATCGTCCTGATCGCGGGCGTCCCGTTCAACGCGACGCTGTGGTTCTTCGGGACGAACGAGCTGCTCGGGCACCTGCCGATCTACGGCGCGATGCTGCTGCTGCTCGTCTACGGGTCCGATGCGCGGCTGCGCCCGGAGGTCAGCCGCCTGTGGCCGTTCGCTCGCGGGCCAGCCACAGCAGCCCGACCAGCGTCTTCGCGTCCTCGTTCTGCCTGATGAGGCCGTCGAGGTCGGCGAGCGGCCACGGGACGAGGTCGATCTGCTCCTCGCCGCTCTCGTCGGGCTCGCCCACCTTCTTCAGGTCGGTGGCGAGGAACACGTGGACGACCTCGTCGACGAACCCGATGCTCGTGTAGAAGGTCGTCGCGTAGGTCAGCGTGCCGGCCTCCATCCCGATCTCCTCGACGAGCTCGCGCCGCGCGGTCTCGGGCGGGTCCTCGCCGTCGACGTCCATGACGCCGGCGGGGACCTCGAGGACGTCGTCGCGCCGGACCGCCTCGCGCGGCTGGCGCACGAGGTAGACGTGCTCGTCGTCGTAGGGGACGATCGCGACGGAGTCGGGGGCGTCGACCCACTCGCGGGTGCGGTCGCCGGGGAACGTCGCGCGGTGCGCGCTGAAGCGCGGGCCGTCGTAGATCGTCTCCTCGTTCTCGGGCTTCACGGCGCGGCGGTCTCCTCGAGCAGGGCCAGGGTCACGTCGAGCATGCCCTCGAGCGCGGCCACGGACACACGCTCGGTCGGCTCGTGGTTGCGCTCCGTCCCGTTGGCGAGGTTCGTGCACGGGAAGCCCGCGACCTCGAGCGCGTTGGCGTCGCTGCCGCCGCCGGTGACGATGCGGGTCGGCGCGTAGCCGCAGCGGCGCAGCGCGCGCTCGGCGGCGAGCACCTGCGGCGCGTCGTCGGCGTGGCGGTAGCCGGTGAAGAGGCGCTCGACGTCCACGTCGACGTCGACGTCGCAGGCCGGGTCGTTCGCCGCGTCCTCGATGCGGTCGACCATCTGGGCGACGCGCTCCTCGGCGCGCTTCGTGTCGAGCGAGCGGGTCTCGGCGAGGAAGCGGCAGCGCTCGGGCACGACGTTCGTGCCGCCGGAGCCGCCCTCGATCGTGCCCACGTTCGCCGTCGTCTCGGCGTCGATGCGCCCGAGCTCGAGGCTCGCGATCGCCTTCGCCGCCGCCGCGATGGCCGAGCGGCCGTCCTCGGGCCGGATCCCGGCGTGGGCGGCCTTGCCGTGGAACTCGGCGGTCAGGCGGTAGAAGGTCGGCGAGGCGACGACGATCTCGCCGATCGGGCTCGCGTGGTCGAAGACGTAGCCGAAGCGGCTGCGGAGCTTGGAGGCGTCGAAGGCCTTGGCGCCGGCGAGGCCGATCTCCTCGCAGACGGTGAAGAGCAGCTCGACCGCCCTCCCCTCCTCGATCGCCCTCCGGGCTGCGACGAGCATGACCGCGACGGCGGCCTTGTTGTCGGCGCCGAGGATGGCCGGATGCGCATTCTCCCAGCCGTCTTCGACGAGGACCGGCTCGATCGGCGTGTCGCCGTGGCCGACGGTGTCCAGGTGGGCACAGAGGAGGACGGGCTCGCCGCCACCCGCCCCGCCGCGCCCCTCCCCGCCGCGCCCCTCGACGCGCGCCAGGAGGTTGCCCGCCTCGGACCCCGCCTCCGGCCCGGCGTCGTCCTCCTCGACCTCGAGCCCCAGCGCCCGCAGCTCGGCCGCGACGCGGTCGGCGACGGCGCGCTCGCGCCCGAAGGGGCTCGGCATGGCGCACAGCTCGGCGAAGAGGGCGTTGAGCCGCGCCCGCTCGTCCGCCCCCGCCGTCACTCCGGCAGCGTGCCGGAGCGCTCGAAGCGCCCGCTGCTGACGCGCTCCTGCGCGCGCTCGAGCGCCGCTCCCACGAACTCGCGGAACAGCGGGGCCGGGCGCTCGGGGCGCGACTTGAACTCCGGGTGGTACTGCGAGGCGACGTAGAACGGGTGGTCGCGCAGCTCGACGACCTCGACGAGGCGCTCGTCGGGCGAGGTGCCGCTGATCGTCAGGCCCGCGGCCTCGAGCCGGCGGCGCAGGAGGTTGTTGACCTCGTAGCGGTGACGGTGGCGCTCGTAGATGACGGCGTCGCCGTACAGCTCGCGAGCGCGCGTGCCGGCGTGGAGCTTGATCGGGTCGGCGCCGAGGCGCATCGTGCCGCCGAGGTCAGCGACCTCCTTCTGCTCGGGCAGGAGGTCGATGACCGGGAACGGCGTCTCGGGGTCGAACTCGGTCGAGTTGGCGCCGTCCATCCCGGCGACGTGGCGGGCGAACTCGGCGACCGCGATCTGCATGCCGAGGCAGATGCCCAGGTACGGGATCTGCTCCTCGCGCGCGACGCGGGCGGCCTTGATCTTGCCCTCGATCCCGCGGCCGCCGAAGCCGCCGGGGACCAGGACGCCGTCGGCGCGCCGGATGCGCTCGAGGACGTCCTCCTTCTCGACGTCCTCGGAGTCGATCCAGTCGACGTCGATCTTCGTGCCGTGCTTGTAGCCGGCGTGGCGCAGCGACTCGGTGACGGAGAGGTACGCGTCCTCGAGCTTGACGTACTTGCCGACGAGCGCGATGCGGACGGTGTCCTCGGCGTCGTCGGCGCGCGTGATCAGCTGGCGCCAGCCCTCGAGCGCGGCGGGCGGGGCCTCGAGGCCGAGCGTGTCGAGGATGAGGTCGTCGACGCCCTGCTCGTGGTAGGCGAGCGGGACCTTGTAGATGTTGTCGACGTCGTAGGCCGAGACGATCGCGTCGGTCGGCAGCGACGCGAAGAGCGCGATCTTCTTGCGGATGTCGGTCGAGAGCGACGACTCGCTGCGGCACATGATCACGTCGGGCTGGATGCCGATGCGGCGCAGCTCGTTGACGGAGTGCTGGGTCGGCTTCGTCTTCAGCTCGCCGGCGTGGCCGATGTACGGCACGAGCGTCAGGTGGATGAACATGCAGTTCCGACGGCCGACGTCGACGGGGAACTGACGGATCGCCTCGAGGAACGGCAGCGACTCGATATCGCCCACGGTGCCGCCGATCTCGGTGATGACGACGTCGACGTCGCTGGACTGCGCGATCAGGCTGACGCGGTGCTTGATCTCGTCGGTGATGTGCGGGACGACCTGGACCGTCGCGCCGAGGTAGTCGCCGCGGCGCTCGCGGCGGATGACCGAGTGGTAGATGCCGCCGGCGGTGACGTTCGACGCGCGGGACGTGTTCGAGTCGGTGTAGCGCTCGTAGTGGCCGAGATCGAGGTCCGTCTCCGCGCCGTCCTCGGTCACGAACACCTCGCCGTGCTGGTACGGCGACATCGTGCCGGGGTCGACGTTGATGTACGGATCGAACTTCTGGAGGCCGACGCTGAGGCCGCGTGAGACGAGAAGGCGCCCGATCGACGAGGCCGCGATCCCCTTGCCTAGCGAGGAGACGACGCCGCCTGTGACGAAGATGAATCGGGTCTGGCCTTGGGGCATGCTCGTCTCTCGAGTGTAGGCGTTGCCGGTCGCGATGGACCGTACCGCCGGTCGCGGACGGCGACGGGCGTCTTCGCCGCACGCTGCGGGAAAAGGAGGGCGGCTGTCGCTAGCCGCCGAGGAGGCGGCGCAGCCCGCGGCGCTTGGCGCCGCGCGGGACCTCGCCGGCGGCGGCGCGCCGCTCGATCGCGCAGTGGCGACGCCACTCGCCGAGCGTCATGTCGCCCGGCACGTCGCAGTGCTCGACCTGAAGGGCTCCGGGGGCGCGGCTGGGGTCGAGGCGGGGCGGGTTCGGCGTCATCGCTCTGGTTCTTTGATCGGTCGGCGCGGGTCCTGTCTTGAGGACGTCAGAGGCGGCCGTAAGTCATCGCTCGCCCCCCGGCGAACGCCTCTCCTCCGCCTCGCGCGACGACCCCCACAACGTCACACCCACCCCGCCCGCGCTGACTGGTGTGACGTTAGGCGCGCTCTACGCGCCGAAACCTCCGCACGTCGCCGACCGGGCGGCCGGTTGTGACGTTATGCGGTCAGGGAGGTGACGCCCTCGTCTCTTCACCGCCGCGGCTCGCGAGGTGGGTGTGCTCCGGCAGGGCGCGGGCGCCGCGCGGGCGCGGGCGCGGGGCCGCGGCTCTACGCCGCCTTCCTGAGCTCCTGCGCGTGGCGGCGGGCGGCGAGGTCGGTGTCGTCGGCCCCGAGCATCCGGACGAGCTCGCCGACGACGTCGCGGTCCGCGAGCTCGGTGACGGTGGTGAGCGCGGGCTCGACGCTCGTGTCCTTCGCGATCGAGAAGTGGCGCGCGGCGAGGGAGGCGATCTGCGGGAGGTGCGTGATGCACACGACCTGGCGCCCCTCGCCGAGGGCCCGGAGCTGCTCGCCGACCGCACGCGCCGTCTGCCCGCCGACGCCCGCGTCGACCTCGTCGAAGACGAGCGTCGCGTCGCTGCCGTCGTTCGCGGTGCCGAGCAGCGCGAGCATCACGCGCGACAGCTCGCCGCCCGACGCGATGTCGCGCAGCGGCGCCGCCGGGACGCCCGGGTTCGGCGCGATGAGGAACTCGACCGCGTCCTCGCCCGTCGGCCCCGGCTCGCGGTCGGTCAGCGACACCTCGAACGCCGCGCCGTCCATCGCCAGCTCGGCCAGCCGCTCGCGCACGCCGGCCGCGAGCTTCGGCGCCGCCTTGCGCCTCGTCTTGCGCAGCGCCGCCGCTCGCTTCGCGCGATCGGCGCGCGCGGCCTCGAGCTCCCCCGTCGCCTGCTCGAGCGCCACCTCGGCGTTGGCCAGCTCGTCGCGCCGCTCGCGGCAGCGCGCCGCGTGCTCGAGCACCGCCGCGATCGAGCCGCCGTGCTTGCGCTTCAGCCGGTCGAGCGCAGCGAGCCGCTCCTCGACGGCCTCCAGCCGGCCCGGCTCGCCCTCGAGCCCCTCGCCGTAGCGCCGCAGCTCGCCGGCGACGTCGCCCGCCTCGACCGCCAGCGCGCGCACGCGCTCCGCCAGGCCATCCAACTCCGGATCCACTCCGGCCACGCCGTCGAGGCCGCGCTCGGCCGCGCCGAGGAGCGCGACCGCGCCCCCGCCGGACGAGGCCGACCCGCCGCCGCCGGAACCGCCGAAGTCGCCGCCGCCCCCGCCGAAGCCGGAGCCCGCGTCGCTCGGATCCAGCGCCTCCGCCGCGCCGAGCGACGCGGCCACGAGCGCCTCGAGGTGCCGCAGCCGCCCGCGCTCGGCCACCAGCTCCGCCTCCTCCTCTTCCGACGGCGACGCCTCGTCGATCTCCGCCAGCTCGAACTCGAGCAGGTCGAGCTCGCGGTCCCGCGCGCCCGCTCGCTCGCGCAGGCCGTCGAGTGACGCCTCGAGCTCCCGCACCCGCGCGTGCACCGCCGCGGCCTCCCTCCGCGAAGCGAGGTGCGCCTCGCCGCAGAAGCCGTCGAGCAGCTCGAGCTGCGCCGAGGCCAGCGTCAGGCGACGGTGCTCGTGCTGGCCGTAGAAGGCCACGAGCGCGCCCGCGAGGTCCCGCAGGTCGCCGACCGTGGCGCTGCGCCCGCAGACGTAGGCGCGCGACCGCCCCTCCGCCGACACCCGCCGCGCGAGCACGACCTCCTCCGCGTCGGCCGGCAGCCGCTCGCCGAGCTCGGAGCGCAACGCGTCCGGCAGGTCGAAGACCCCCTCGACCCACGCCTCCGCGCACCCGGGCCGCACGATCCCCGAGCGGGGCTTGCCACCGAGCAGGAGGTCCAGAGCGTGCGCGAGCATCGTCTTGCCCGCGCCCGTCTCGCCCGTCAGGACGTTCAGCCCCGGCCCGAGACGCAGCTCGGCCCGCTCGATCAGCAACAGGTTCTCGACACGCAGCTCTGACAGCACGCCGCACACCGTGCCAGCGCGACCCGACGGATCGCACCCGAACGTGCATTCGTGTGGCGGTTCCGGCGCGGAGACGGCGCGCCACGGCGCGAAGACGCGCGGATCAGGACGACAGGCGGCCGAACTTCTGCCGCAGCCGGCGGTAGAAGGACGACCCCTCCACCTGCGCGAGGTTCGCCACGTCGTGGCGGAACGTCGCCGAGACCGCCTCCCCCGGCGGCAGCTCGCCGATCGGCCGCCCGTCCACGATGACGTCGACGACGTCCCGCCCGCGGTTGTGGACGTAGAGCGTGTCGTTGGGGGCCACGACGAGCGCCCGCGCCGTCAGCGAGTGCGGCGCGATGAACGACACGGCGAAGCCCTCGACGCCCCACGCCATCACCGGCCCGGCGTTGGCGAGGTTGTAGCCCGTCGACCCGGCCGGGGTGGCGATCACGAGCCCGTCGCAGCGCACCGACCCCAGCTCGGCGTCCTCGATCGCGTAGGCCAGCTGGGCCACGCGCTCGCCGACCTTGCGGTGGATCGAGACGTCGTTGATCGCCGCCTTCGATCCGTCGAGCCCGCTCAGCATCACCGCCGGCAGCTTGAGCACCTCGAACTCGCGGGCGAAGGCGCGCCGGAAGCTCTCCTCCATCCCGTCGGGCTCGACCGTCGCGAGGAACCCGACCTCGCCGAAGTTCATCGCGAAGACGGGAACGTCGCTGCCCGCGAAGTGCCTCAGCGCCCGCAGGATCGTGCCGTCGCCGCCGAGGACGAGACACAGATCCGCCTCGCCGGAGGCGTCCACCACGAGCCCCTCCCGCGCCGACAGCCCGTGCTTCGCCGTCTCTTCGGCGTCGAAGGCCAGCTCCCAGCCCGCCGCCCGCGCCGCCGCGAGCATCGGCTCGAACGCGCAGCTCGTGTCCTCCACCAGGCGGTGGGTCATCACCAGCGCCCTCACGACGGCTCCACCTCGCGAGCGGCGCGCTCGATCGCCACGACCGCGCCGGGCCGCCCCGGCTCGGCGAGCCACACGAACGTCTCCCGGTTGCCCTTCGGCCCGGGCAGCCCGCTCGACGCGAACCCCATCACGGCGCAGTCGCTCGACCGCGCCACCGACACGAGCGCCTCGCGCCGGTCCGCCGCGTCGCGCACCACGCCGTTCTTCCCGACGCGCGCCGGGCCGACCTCGAACTGCGGCTTGACCATGACGAGAGCGTCGAACCGCTCACCCACGCACGAGAGCACCGCCGGCAACACCTTCGAAGCGGAGATGAACGAGACGTCGACGACGACCAGGTCCGGCACGAAGGGCAGCGCCGCCGGCGTCAGCGAGCGGGCGTTCAGCCGCAGCGGATGCACCCGCGCGTCGGCGCGGAGCGCCGGGTCGAGCTCGTCCTCGGCGACGTCCAGCGCGATGACCGACGACGCGCCCCGGCGCAGCAGCACGTCGGTGAAGCCGCCGGTGGAGGCGCCGACGTCCAGCGCCGCCCGACCACCCACGTCGAGCCCGAACGCGTCGAGCGCGTTGGCCAGCTTGCGCCCGCCCCGCGACACCAGCCGCTCGGCCTCGACCAGCGCGACCGGGACGTCGTCGGCG
>DASVRH010000321.1:0-13753 GCA_036388715.1 Solirubrobacteraceae bacterium
TGAGCGCGCCGCCGCGGCCGAGCCAGAGGCGGGCGGCGACCAGCGCGAGGCCGGCGGAGAGCGCGATGAGCATCGGGTGGAAGACGAGCCGGAACTGCGGGACGCCGAAGACGAACTCGCCCTGGAAGGTCGAGAGGCCGAGCAGCAGGCCGCCGGGCAGCGCCATGCGGCGCGCGAAGATCGCCCACGCCTTCTCACGGTCCGGCTCGCCCGCCGCGGCGTTCGCGCGCTTGCCCTCGATCAGCAGGACCGAGAGGCCGATGAGCGTCATCGACGCGCCGCCGATGAGCATGAGATGGGTCGGGCCCCAGAGCGTCACGTCCTGGCCGAAGAGCCGGTGCCAGACGTCGTCGAGCGGGAAGCCGATGAGGCTGAACGCGCCGCACGCGGCGATCAGGACGCCGCCGAGGGGGACGTGCCAGTCCTCCTGGATGCGGATGAAGGTCGGGCCCTCCTTCTCCTTCGGGAGCACCATGGCGAGGAAGCCGGCGGCGAAGATGCCGAAGAGCCCGAAGAGGATGAAGTAGTGCGCCGGGTTGGCGAGCGGGCCCGCGTCGCGGCCGTCGTCGATGTGCAGCGAGATGTCCCAGTACATGCCGAACACCGCGGTCAGCAGCGAGCCTGTCGCGAGGCCGACGGGCAGGGCGGCCCAGCCGGGCAGGCCGGAGATCCGCTCCGAGAACGCGGCGAGGTTCCCGAGGATCTTGACCTTGCCGCTGCGGTGCCCGAGCCCGAGCACGAGCAGCACGACGGTGGCGATGGTTGCGCCGGCGGTGGCGCCGACGACTTCTCCTATTGCGGCTCCGCCGGCGGGCTCGGAGCCCGAGGCGGCGGCAAGCAGGGTTGCGAGCATGCTTTCAGCGTCTCCCGTTATCGTGACTCCTCCACATGTTACCTCGATTGAGGTTACGTCAATCGTGGGTATCATCACAGTCCATGGCTGACCGGAGGCTGAAAGCGGTTCCCAACGGCGCCGGCGAGGGCGACGACCGGCTCACGATCGAGCAGCTCGCCCAGGCGACGGGGATGACCGTTCGCAACATCCGCAACCATCAATCCCGCGGCCTCCTACCCCCACCCGAGGTCGTCGCACGCACAGGTTTCTACGGCCCCGATCACGTCGAGCGGCTGAACCTGATCCGCGAGATGCAGGCCGAGGGGTTCAACCTCGAGGCGATCAAGCGCCTGCTCGCCGGCGGCGACGACCAGCTCCTGGGCTTCCGGCGCGCGGTGACGACGCCGCTCGACTCCGAGTCACCCGAGATCGTCTCGGTCGCCGAGATGGCCGAGCGCTTCGGTGCGCTGGACCCGCGCACGATCGCCAAGGCCGAGAAGCTCGAGATCATCGTCCCGCTCGGCGACGGCCGCTACGAGGTGCCGAGCCCGGCGCTGCTGCGCGCGGCCGAGGAGGCGGTCGAGCGCGGGATCGCCATGCCCGACGCGCTCGAGGCGGTCGAGCGCGTCAAGCGCCACTGCGAGTCGATCTCGCGTGCGTTCGTGCGCCTGTTCCTCGAGGAGCTGTGGAAGCCGATCCGCGACGCCGGCGACGGGGAGCGCAAGTGGGCCGAGGTCGTCGACGCGATCGAGGCGCTCAAGCCGGTGTCGTCGCGCACGGTGCTGGCGCTGTTCAACCAGACGATGACGGCGGAGATCGAGAGCGCGTTCGCGCGCGAGCTCGAGCGGATGTCGCGCGGCAAGGGGAAGGGAAAGCGATGACGGGCAACGAGACCTCCGAGCTCGCGCGGCTCGGGCTGAGCGAGCTGGGCGGCGCCGCGCGCGGGATCGGCGAGATGCACCTCGCCATGGCCGACCGCGTCTTCCGCTTCGTCGGGCCGCAGGGCAAGCCGGTGCGCCTCGCGCACCACGCCATCTCGCGCGGCGTCTACGCGGGCATGGAGGGAGCGGCGTTCGCCGCCGGCCTCGGCGCCTCGCTCGCCGCGCGCAACGCCGGCCCGATCTCGCACACGCCGCAGGGCGCCCGCGTCGTGGGGATCCTCAACGGCCTGATCGGCGACACGCTCGAGCGCGAGGGCAGCGCGCTCGCCACGCGGATGCGCGTGGCCGGCTGCGGGCGGCAGACCCCGCGGCTCGTGGTCTTCCTCCACGGCCTGATGGAGACCGAGAACTCGTGGCGGCTCGGCGGGAAGCCGACGTACGGCGACCGCCTCGAGCAGGACCTCGACTGCACCCCGATCGAGATCCGCTACAACACCGGCCGCCGGATCTCCGAGAACGGCCGCTCGCTGTGCGAGCTGATGACCGAGCTGGTCGACCAGTGGCCGATGGAGGTCGAGGAGATCGCGCTGGTCGGCCACTCGATGGGCGGCCTCGTCGCCCGCAGCGCCTGCCACCGCGCCGCGCTCGACGAGCGCGAGTGGGTCGGGAAGGTCACGCACGTCGTCTCGCTCGGCTCGCCGCACATGGGCGCGCCGCTCGAGCAGGTCGTCCACATGGCCGCCCACGGCCTGCACCGGCTGCCCGAGACGCGGCCGTTCAGCCGCTTCCTGCGCCGCCGCAGCGGCGGCATCCGCGACCTGCGCCAGGGCTCGCTGGTCGACGAGGACTGGCGCGACCGCGACCCGGAGGCGCTGCGCGCCGAGGCGTGCGCCGAGGTCCCGCTGCTCGAGGGCGCGACGCACTGCTTCGTCTCGGCGACGATCACCCGCAGCCCCAAGCACCCGCTCGGCCGGCTGCTCGGCGACATGCTCGTGCTCAGCGACAGCGCGTCGGGCCGCAGCCGCACGCGGCGGCTCGGCTTCGACGACGAGGACGGGCTGCACGTGGCGCCCGCGAATCACTTCGCGCTGTTGAACCACCCGAAGGTGTACGCGCAGCTGCGCGAGTGGCTGGCGCGCAAGCCGGCGCGGACGCGCCGGGCGGCGCTGCCGGCCTAGGCGGCCTGCGCGGCGCGCTCGGGCGCCCGGCGCTGCTCGGCGTGCCGGGCGATGAGGTCGACGAGGCGGGGCCAGAGGCCGCGCGGCAGGTCGTGCCCCATGCCGTCGATCTCGACGAGCCGGGCGCCGGGGATCGCCTTGGCCGTCGCACGCCCGCCGGAGGGGTGGACGAGCTTGTCGGCCTTGCCGTGGATGACGAGCGTCGGCGCGTCGATGCCGGCGAGCGCCTTGGTGCGGTTGCCCGAGGCGAGGATCGCCTGCATCTGGCGCCGCGTGCCGCTGTCGTCGCCGCCGCCGCGCTCCCACGACTCCGACGCCATGCGCCGGAGGTCGTCCTCGTCCTGGTCGAAGCCGGGCGAGCCGACGATGCGGAAGAGCTGCACGATCCGCTCGATCGCCTCGTCCTTGTCCTTCGGACGCGCCTTGATCAGGAACGGATAGACCTTGGCGGCGGGCTGCCCCTTCAGGCGGTGGCCCGTCGTCGACATGATCGAGGTGAGGGTGAGCACCTTGCGCGGGTGCCGCACGGCCAGCATCTGGGCGATCATCCCGCCCATCGACGCGCCGACGACGTGGGCCTGCTCGATCCCGAGGTGGTCGAGCAGCCCGGCCGCGTCGTCGGCCATGTCGTCGAGCGTGTAGGCCGCCGCGCGCTTGTCGCGCGTCAGCATCTGCCTCACGGTCGGCGGCCGGCGGTCGCGGAAGTGCGTCGAGCGCCCGATGTCGCGGTTGTCGTAGCGGATCACGAAGAACCCCCGCTCGACCAGCATGGCGCAGAACTCCTCGCGCCAGGCGATCATCTGCGTGCCCAGCCCCATGATGAGGAGCAGGGGCTCGCTGTCAGGATCGCCGAACGTCTCGTAGCAGAGCTCGACGTCGCCGATGGTGCTGAGCTGCTCGGCCATGGCGCGGAAGGGTACCCGCGCCTAGCGGCTGCGCGACCGGCGGTTCGACCGCGGCGGGCGCGAGGGGCGCGAGCCGCCGCGGTTCGACGGGCGGGAGCCCGAGGGCCGCGAGCCCGACGGGCGCGAGCCGCCGCGGTTGGCGGGCCGCGGGCCGGTGGCGTCGGAGTTCGAAGGGTTCGGGCGGCCCAGCCCGGTCACCTCGAACTCGCGGTCCAGTCGCAGCGAGCGCGCGATCTGCTGGACGTGGCGGGCCGTGTCGTGCTCGACGAACGTGATGCCCACGCCGGTGCGCCCGGCGCGGCCGGTGCGCCCGACGCGGTGGACGTAGGTGTCGCTGCCGTCCGGCGGATCGAAGTTGATGACGTGCGAGATGTCGTCGACGTCGATGCCGCGCGCGGCGACGTCGGTCGCGACGAGAGTGTCGATGCGGCCGGCCTCGAAGTTGGCCAGCGCGCGCTCGCGCTGGCGCTGGGACTTGTCGCCGTGCATCGCGGCGGCGTCGACGCCGAGGCGCCCGAGCGACTTCACGAGCCGGTCGGCGCCGCGCTTGGTGCGGACGAAGACGAGCGCGAGGTCGCGGTCGTCCTCGGCGAGCTGGCGGACCAGCGCGTCGACGCGCTCGGGGCGCTCCACGCGCACGAAGCGGTGCTCGATGGCGGCCTCGTCGCGCTTGGGGCGCTCGTGGAGGTGGCGGCGGGCGTCGGTGGTGAAGGCGGTTGCGATGCGGCCGGCCTCGCCGTCGAGCGTCGCCGAGAAGAACAGCGTCTGGCGGTCGCGGGGCGTCTGGCGGACGATGCGGTCGACGGCGGGCTTGAAGCCCATGTCGAGCATCCGGTCGGCCTCGTCGAGCACGAGCACCTTGACGTGCTCGAGCGTGATGTCGCCGCGCTGGAGGAGGTCCTCGAGGCGGCCGGGCGTCGCCACGACGATGTGCGACTTCGGGGCCTCGCGCGCCTGCTTGCCGATCGAGACGCCGCCGTAGACGGCGGAGACCTTCAGGGCGCGGGAGTGCGCGATCGTGCGCGTCTCCTCGACGATCTGGGAGGCGAGCTCGCGGGTGGGGGCGAGGATCAGCGCGGCGGGGCGCCGGTCGGTGGCCTCGATCAGGTCGACGATCGGCACGCCGAAGGCGAGCGTCTTGCCCGACCCCGTGGGGGCGCAGGCGAGGACGTCGTGACCGGCGAGGACGTCGCCGACGACGGTCTGCTGGACGGCGAAGGGCTGGGTGATGCCGCGGGCGGCGAGCGCGCCCACGACGGGCTGCGACACGCCGAGATCGGCGAAGGACTTGCTCATGGGACTCCTGCGTTTCGGGTGAGGTGACGGCTGACCCGAACCGCCCATCGGAGGCGGGACCCAAGCAAGCTGCCTGCGTAGGAAGGGATTCCTGACGCGCCACCTACTGTAGCGGCGCGCCGGGCGATCCCTTGAGGGCTAGTTGGCGAACGTGATGACGAAGCTGCGGCCGCGGCGCCTGTTGTTGTGCGACGGCATGCCGACGGAGGCGCCCACGCCCATCACGCGGAAGGCCGGGTACAGGATGGCCTTGCGATGGATGTGGCGCTTCATCCACTCGCGCACGATCGACCGCGGCGTGCTCCAGCGGCCGCGACCGGCGCCGAGGATCTCGCCGAACGTCAGCCGCTTGTTGCGGCCGTAGCCCGAGCGCTTCACGCGGGCCAGCAGCGAGCCGTGGGCCGGAGAGTCGTGCCCGATGAACTGGTAGCGGACGATGTCGCGGGCGTGGACGCGCGCGACGCGGGCCAGCTTGCGGTTCGGCCGCAGCGGCGCGAGGCCGTGGCGCGCCCGCTGGGCGTTGACCAGGCAGAAGATGGCGCGGTTGGCCGCCGCCTTCGAGATGGAGGTGCTCTGCCCGTTCGCGCCGCGGCAGCCCTGGGCGGCCGCGGGAGCGGGGTTGAAGACCAGCGCCGCGAACAGCGCGGCGGCGGTGAGGATGGCCGCAATCCATGCGGGCCGGGACAGGTTGGTGACTGGCATGTCGGTCCCCTCGTTTTGTGAACGATTCGACAGACGCCACGAACGACCCTGCAACGGACCGCCACGACGCACACGATTGGCCCGGGCCCGCCGGCGGAGCGGCCCGATGCCTTCACCGGCGCACGGAGCCTTGCGGTTCCCCCCTGTTGCGCCGATCTGCTTCGTACCCGAAGCGGCGGGGAATATAGCCGCCTCCGCGGCGGGAGCGTCGCGGTTGGGGCGAAGCGCCTGCAAACGGCGATTTCCGGCCCGCGCGGGCGATGCAAGGGGGGGCAACCCCACGGTCCGGGCCGCCGCCGGCGCGGACCAGGGGTCGCGGAGGGGGAACCCCCGACGCGAGGGGCTCACGGCGGCCCGAAGCTGGGCCCATGTTCAAGACCGCCCCCGCCCTCCTGGCCCTGTGCGCGACGCTCGTCGCCGCAGCGCCCGCCGCGGCCGACTCGATCGCCTACGTCAAGGACGGCGACGTGTGGCTCGCGAGCCCTGACGGATCCCGTCAGCAGCAGGTCACCAAGACCGGCACGTACTCCTACGTCTCCCAGGCCGACGACGGCACCATGGCCGCGCTGGCGCCCGGCGAGACCATCCATCGGCTCTCCCGCACGGGCGAGGTCCTCTCCGAGATCGCGACCTACGTCTCGGACGGCGCCCCGCAGGCCGGCCCCGTCACGCAGTTCGCCGGCCCGTTCAACCCGGAGATCTCGCCCGACGGCACCAAGATCGCGTTCGAGTGGATGAACAGCTCGTACTACGACGGCGGCACCGCCGAGTGCAACATCGGCCAGGCGCCCTCCTGTTACGACCTCAAGGTCTCGCAGGGCGTCGGGATCACCTACGCGGATCGCTTCACCGGCTTCGAGGAGTTCGGCCTCCTGACCGGCTGGATCGGCCCGCACTGGCTGTCGAACGACCGCCTCCTGCGCTCGAACGCCAACGTCTCGCCGAACGAGGACGCCGTCATCAACACGATCGGCCCCGGCAAGGGCGACGACGACATGAAGCGGTGGTTCTGGGACGACAACGGCGCCTCGGGCGTCGAGGAGGTCGAGCTGGCGCGGACCGGGAAGGTCGCCGCGGGCGTCGCCGGCTACGAGAGCGACGAGCTGCGCGTCTACCGCCTGCTCTACGACCCGATGAGCGCGCCGGAGCAGAAGCTCGGGCCGTTCGAGGACAACCCGCAGGTCGTCGAGCCCTGCATCGGCGGCAAGAACGACAGCGGCCGGATCGAGAACCTCTCGTTCTCGCCCGACGGGACCGGCCTCGCCTACGGCATCGGCGAGGGGATCTGGGTCATGCGCCTCCCCGACATCAGCGGCGGCTGCGGCACCCCGGCGTCGGACAACAGGCTCGTCATCCCCGGCGGGCGCCACCCGCACTGGGGCCCGGCCGACATCCCGCCGCCGAGCGCGTACGCGCCCAGGGCGCCGGACCAGCCGGACCCGCCCGTCACGCCGGCCGGCGCCTTCGGCGTCGCGGCGGGCGGCAAGCGGGTCGTCAAGGTGACGACGCCCGGCGCCGGCCGCATCTCCGTGGTCGCGAAGAAGGGGACGAAGCGCGTGGCCCGCGCCTCGCGGACGGTCACGGCGGCCGGCGCGTACACGCTCCGCCTCCGCCCGGCGAGGCGGGCGCGGCGCGGCACCGCGAAGGCGCTCGTGACCTTCCGCCCCGCCGGCGGCGGCCCGGCCCAGAAGGCGAGCGCGCGCGTCCGCCTGTGACGCCCTGCACAGTTCCCGCCGGCTGGGGCAGGGGATCCCCCGACGCGGATCGGGGGGTCCCCGGCCGATGCTGGCGGACATGCTCAAGACCGCATCAGCACTCCTTGCCGTGTGCGCCTCACTCGCCGTGGCGGCACCGGCCTCCGCCGACTCGATCGCCTACGTCAAGGACGGCGACGTCTGGCTCTCGACCTCCGACGGCTCGCGCCAGCAGCAGGTGACGCGGACCGGCGAGTACTCCTACGTCTCGCAGGCCGACGACGGCACGATGGCCGCGCTCGTCGGCGAGAACATCCGCAAGCTGTCACGCACCGGCGAGGTCCTCGCGGACTTCCCGACCTACGTGAGCGACGGGCCCGGCCAGAGCGGCCCGGTCAGCCAGTTCCACGGCCCGTTCAACCCCGAGATCTCGCGCGACGGCACCAAGGTCGCCTTCGAGTGGATCAACAACACGTACACGAGCGGCAACGACTCGAGCTGCTCGAGCACGAGCGTCCCCGCCTGTCATGAGCTCGTCTCGCGCCAGGGCGTCGGCATCACCCACTCCGACCGGATGACCGGCATCGAGGAGTTCGGCCTGCTCACCGGCTGGATGGGGCCGTACTGGATGTCCGACAGCCGCCTGCTGCGCTCCGACGCGAACATCGCCTACAACGTCGACACGGTCATCAACGAGATCGGCCCCGGCAAGGGCGACGACGAGATGAAGCAGTGGTTCTGGGACGAGATCGACGCCCAGGGCGGCGTCGGCGAGGTCGAGATCACCCGCGACGGCCGGTTCGCCGCCGGCATCGAGGGGTGGGGCGAGGAGGTCCTGCGCGTCTACCGCGTGCTCAGCGACCCGATGAGCGCCCCGGAGCAGTCGATCTTCGACCCCGAGGGAAACCCGGAGGTCGTCGAGCCCTGCGTGTTCTTCACCGACCCCGTCGGCGGGTCGTTCGGAGGGCTGTCGTTCGCGCCGGACGGGCGCAACCTGGCCTACGACGTGGGCGACGGGATCTGGATCACCGAGGTGCCGGACATCAGCGGCGGCTGCGGCCCGCTCCCGGCGGCGAACCGGCTCGTCATCCCGGGCGGCCATCACCCGCACTGGGGCCCGGCCGACGTGCCGCCGGCCAGCGCGTTCGAGCCGAAGCAGCCCGAGCAGCCGCAGGACCCGCAGCAGCCCGTCACCCCGACCGCCTCGCTCTCCGTAGCCAAGGGCGCGGCGAAGCGCACGGTGAAGGTCACGACGCCGGCCGCCGGCCGCATCACGGTCGTGGCCAGGAAGGGCGCGCGTCGCGTGGCCCGCGGGACGAAGACCGTCGCCGCGGCGGGCACGCACACGATTCGCCTGCGGGTCGCCAAGCGCGCGCGGCTCGGCCGGGTGAGGCTCACGGTGACCTTCCGCCCGGTCGGCGGTCAGAGCCAGAGGAAGGTGGTGGCGCTTAGGCTGGCCGGATGAAGATCCGCGCCGCAGTGCTCGAGGAGTTCGGCCAGCCTCTCTCCGTCCAGGAAGTCGACCTCGCCGGCCCCAGGGCCGGCGAGGTCCTCGTGCGCCTGCACGCGTGCGGCGTGTGTCACACCGACCTCTACACGGCGTCGGGCGCGGACCCGTCGGGCTACGTGCCGTGCGTGCTGGGCCACGAGGGCGCGGGCGTCGTCGAGGAGGTCGGCGAGGGCGTGTCCTCGCTGGCCGCCGGCGACCACGTCGTGACGTGCTTCAACCCGTTCTGCGGCGAGTGCGTCAACTGCGCCTCCGGCAAGACGAACGTGTGCGTCGCGATCCGCGAGCAGCAGGGCGCCGGCTACCTGCCCGACGGCACGACCCGGCTGTCGCGGGGCGGGGAGGAGCTGCGCCACTTCATGGGCTGCTCGACGTTCGCCGAGGCGACGGTCATGCCGGAGATCGCGCTGGCCAAGGTCTCGCCCGACGCGTCGCACGAGGCGGCGGCGCTGTTCGCGTGCGGCCTGTCGACGGGGCTCGGCGCCGCCATGTACCGCGCGGAGGTCGAGGAGGGCGCGACGTGCGTCGTGTTCGGCGCGGGGATGGTCGGGCTGGGCGCCGTCGTCGGCTGCCGGCTGCGCAACGCCGGGCGCATCATCTGCGTCGACTTGTCCGAGGAGCGCCTGGAGCTCGCCCGGCGGCACGGCGCGACGGACACGTGGACCGCGGGCGACGGGATCGTGGAGCGGATCGTCGAGGAGACCGGCGGCTTCGGCGCGGACTACACGTTCGAGGCGACCGGGCTGGTCTCGGTCATGCGCCAGGCCGTCGAGTCGGCCCGGATGGGGTGGGGGCTCGTCACCATCGCGGGCGTCGCCGGGAAGGGGGAGACGCTCGACGTCGTCCCGCGCTACCTCATGCAGGGCCGCCGCGTGCAGGGCGCGTCGTTCGGCGGCGTCAAGAGCCGCCTGCAGGTCCCCGAGCTGGTCGACCGCTACCTGGCCGGCGACATCGACGCCGACTCGTTCGTCTCGCACCGCATCTCGCTCGACGACGTCAACCGCGGCTTCGAACTGATGCACCACCAGGACGGGATCCGTAGCGTCATCCAGCTCTGATGGAAGACCAGTCCGCCTTCGCGATCATCGGGCTGCCGATCGCGCTCGCCCTGATCATGGGCAGCCTCGGCCTCTCCCTCACCGTCGAGGACTTCAAGCGCGTCTTCACGCAGCCGCGCGGGATCGTCATCGGGCTGGCCAACCTCTTCTTCGTCTCGCCGCTGATCGCCTTCGCCGTCGCCGAGCTCTACGGGCTGGAGGCCGTGTTCGCGGTCGGTCTGGTGCTGCTCGGCGCGTCGCCGGGCGGCGCGATGGCGAACCTCATGACGCACCTCGCCCGCGGCGACACCGCGTTGTCGATCTCGATGACCGCGCTCTCCAGCGTCGCCGCCGCCGTGACGGTCCCGGTCTACCTCTCCCTGGCCATCGACCACTTCGGCGCCGGTTTCGGCGACGACGTGCACATGACGGGGATCGTCGCACGCGTCTTCGCCATCACCGTGGTCCCGGTCTCGCTCGGGATGCTGATCCGCGCGCGCCGCGACGCGTGGGCGGTCGCCAAGGAGCCGGTGGCCAAGAGGATCGCGCTCGTGTGCTTCGTGGTCGTGGTCGTCGGCGCGGTCGCGGAGGAGTGGGGGACCGTGACCGAGCACTTCACCGACCTGGCCATCGCCGCGCTGACGCTCAACGTGCTGGCGATGACTGTGTCGTACACGATCTCGCGCGTCGCGCGCCTGGACAACCCGCAGGCGACGGCGGTGGCGATGGAGCTCGGGGTGCACAACGGCACGCTGGCGATCGCCGTGGCCGTCCTCATCACCGACGACCTCGCGATCCCGGCCGCGATCTACAGCGCGTTCATGTTCATCACCGCCGGGACGTTCGCGCGGCTGATGTGGTCGCGCAACGCCGAGGACGGCCAGCCGCTCGTCACAGCGCCCGCAGCAGCGCGGTGACCGTCGCGGCGACGACGCCGCCGATCACGACGTTCGCGCCGCGCCAGAGCACCAGGCCGCCCGCTGCCACGCCGGCGGTGTCCGCGCCGATGTGCCACCTCTCGTGGTCGGCCAGCGCGGCGACGCACACGAGCGCCGCGAGCAGCGCGGGTGCCATGAGCTGGATGACGCCGCTGAACCACGCCGGCAGGTCGCGCCCGCCGAGGGCGACCGGGCCGGCGCCCTTGATGAGGGCCGTGATCGCCGCGCAGAGCGCGATGACGATCCAGATCTCGCCGCTGCTCATGCCGTCTCCTCCTCCGCGCGCCAGCGCAGCCCGATGAGCGAGGCCAGGCTGGCCACGAGGATGGGGATCCCGGCGGGCGCGACGGGCACGAGCGCCAGGGCGATCACCGCGCCGAGCGCGGCGGCGCTGCGCGCCCGGCCGCTGCGCAGCTCGGCGATCAGCAGGGCGAGGAAGAAGGTCGGGTAGAGCGCGTCGAGCCCGAACTTGTCGACGTCGATCCCGCTCGCGAAGGCGCCGAGCACGGTGCCCGTCGTCCACGTGAGGTACTGCACCGCGGTGCCGCCGAAGAGGAACCAGCGGTCGAAGCGGCCGTCGTCGCGCAGCGCCATCGCCCAGCTCGAGTCGACGACGGCCTGGCCCTGTGCGCCGCGCAGCGCCGCGCTGCCCGGCAGCGACGGGGCCAGCGCGATCCCCATCGGCAGGAAGCGCGAGTTCATCAGCGCCGCGCCCGTCACCGCGGCGCCGACGCTCCCGCCGGCCGCGATCACGCTCAGCGCCGTGAACTGCGCCGAGCCGGCGAAGACGATCGCCGACATGACGATCGCCTGGAGGACGGAGAACCCGGCGTCGCGCGCGAGCACGCCGAACGACATGGACAGGATGAACCCGGCGATGGCGTACGGCACCGCGGCGCGGAAGCCGGCCTCGAAGCGGGAGCGGGGTGGGTCGGTGAGCTGCGTCATGCGGCCGCCATGATGCCGGTATAGGCTCGCCGACCGTGGATGGCCCGGTGACCTCCCCCTGGGCCGCGGCCGTGCGGGCCGCCCCGACGGCCGCGCCGCCGCTGTGGCGCACGCAGTCCGACCTCGCGAACGGGCTGCTGCTCGACCGCTGGCTGCCGCAAGGGCTGAGCTCGGTGCTGAAGACCGACCTCTTCGACGAGTGCGTGGCCGACGGGCTCTATCCGGCGCTGGCGGGGCGGGCGGGGCGCGTCGCCGGGATCGACGTCGACCCGGCCGTCGTCTCCGCCGCCGCGTCGCGGCACCCGCGCCTCGAGGCCTCGGTCGCCGACGTCCGCGCGCTGCCGTTCGCCGACGCCAGCTTCGACGCCGTCGTCTCGAACTCGACGCTCGACCACCTTCACGGGGCGGAGGAGGTGTCCGCCGCGCTGCGCGAGATCCACCGCGTTCTGCGCCCGGGCGCCCCGCTCGTCGTCACCCTCGACAACCCGCTCAACCCGCTCGTCGCGCTGCGCAACGCGGCACCGGCGGCCGTGCTGCCGGCGGGCGCGGCGCGGCCGTACGTCAGCGCGTGGACCTGCCGGCCGGGGGTCCTGCGGCGCCTGCTGCGGTCCGCGGGGCTCGAGGTGCGCGACACGACGGCGATCGTGCACTTCCCGCGCGTCGCCGTCGCATCGGCCGGCGCGCGGACGACGCCGCGGGCCCGCGCGGCCCTGCGGTCGGCGGAGGCGCTCGGGCGCTGGCCGACGCGGTTCGTCACGGGGCACTTCATCGCCGCGCTCGCCGTCCGCGCGTGAGGGGAGGGGGAGCGGAGGCGCGCGCTCCGGGCGCCGTCCTCGTCGGCGGCTACGTCAACGCCCTGGGCCTCGTCCGGTCACTGGCGGCGCGCGGCGTGCCCGTCGCGGTCGTGACGACGAAGCCGTTCGACGTGGCGCACCGGTCGCGCTTCGTCGACGGGTGCGAGGCGGCGCGCGATCTGCACGAGCGGTCGGAGGCGCTGGTGGAGGCGCTCGAGCCGCGCGCCTCGACGTGGCGCGGGCGCGTCCTGGTGCCGACGAACGACGAGGCCGTCGCCGCGCTCGCCGCCCATCACGACCGCCTCGGCTCCGACTACCGCCTCGCCTCCCCCTCGCCCGACGCGGCGCGCGTGCTGCTCGACAAGCGGCTGATGATGGAGGCGGCCCGGGAGGTGGGCATCGACGTGCCGCGGATCTACGACGGCGAAGTGGAGTTCCCCGCGATGGTCAAGCCTCTCGTCGCGTCGCGCCTCATGGCGCGCGAGGGCGTCAAGGCGATCGCGGTGCGCGATGCGGGCGAGCTGGCAGCGGCGCGAGCCCGGCTCGGCGACCTCCCTCACATCGTCACCGAGCTCGTCGCCGGCCCTGACAGCGAGATCGTCTGTCACGCCGTGCACCTCGACGAGCGCGGCGACCCGGTCGCGAGCGCGACCGTGCGCAAGCTGCGGCAGGGCCCGCCGGGGCTCGGCGACGCGCGCGTGGCCGAGCTTGTGCCGCACGACGCCGCGCTGCACGAGGCGACGGTCGCGCTGGCACGCCGGATCGGGCTGACCGGCCTCGCCGTGGCCGAGTTCAAGCGCGGGCGGTTCATCGAGGTCAACGGGCGCTCGGTCGTCTACAACGCGCTGCTGCGCCGCGGCGGGCTCGACGTGGCGGCGCTCGCGATCGGCGAGCGGGGGTCGAGGGCCGCGGCGGGGCGCTCGACGTGGGTCCACCTGCACCCGGACGTCGGCTACTCGCTGCGCGACCGGATCGGCGTGCGCGAGTTCGTCGCGCCCTATCGCCGCCCGCCGGTCATCGAGGCGGTGTGGTCCCGCG
>DASVRH010000322.1:0-7624 GCA_036388715.1 Solirubrobacteraceae bacterium
CAGGATCAGCGCGGCGACGACCAGGCCGGTCGAGGCGCCCTCGTCCTGCCGGCGGGCGCCTCGGCGCACGCCGTGCTCACCCACTCGACCCCGCACCGCGGGGCGACCGTGACCGAGGCGCCGCCCGAGGTCGTCTTCGACTTCAACGAGCCGGTCGAGGTCAGCTTCGGCGCGCTGCGCGTCTACGACGAGGAGGGCGGGCGCGTCGACCGCGGCGAGCTCGTGCGCCCGAACGACTCGGCCCGCAGCGTGGGCGTGAAGGTGCGCTCGCTCGAGCGCGGCCTCTACACCGCGACGTATCGCGTCGTCTCCGCCGACGGCCATCCGGTCAGCGGCGGGTTCACCTTCGGGGTGGGGACGGCGGTGACGAAGGGCGGATCGGCGCCCGACGTCGCGTCGCTGCTGGAGGAGTCCGACGCCGGGCCCGCGGTGGAGGGGGTGTACGGCGTCGCGCGCGGGCTGCACTACGCCGCGCTGCTGGTGCTCGTCGGGGCGGTGGCGTTCGCGCTGCTGCTGTGGCCCGAGCGCGACGCTCCGCGCTGGCCGCGGCGCCTGCTCGTCGCCGCGGCGGCCGTCGGCCTGCTGTGCGCGCTCGTGGGGGTCCTGCTGCAGGGCGCGCTCGGGGCGGGCGTCCCGCTCGACCGCGTCTTCGACCGGGCGATCGTCGACGGCTCGCTGGACACGCGCACCGGGGAGGCCTGGGCGATCCGGGCGGGGATCTGGCTGGTGGCGCTCGTCGTCGTCGCGCTGATGCGCCGCCCGGCCTTCGTCCCCGCGCTCGTCCTCATGCTCGCCGTGGCCGGCCTCGTCGTCTCGCTCCCGCTCGCCGGGCACGCCGACACGCAGGACCCGAAGGCGGTGCTCGTTCCCGCCGACGTCGTCC
Organism: Solirubrobacteraceae bacterium; assembly: GCA_036388715.1. Lineage (GTDB taxonomy): Bacteria > Actinomycetota > Thermoleophilia > Solirubrobacterales > Solirubrobacteraceae > CADCVT01. Next base: position 884 of record DASVRH010000322.1, read on the forward strand.
ACGTCGTGGCCGCCGGGACGTGGCTCGGCGGCCTCGTGATCCTGCTCGCGGCGTTCTGGCGCCGGCCGGAGGGCTCCGCGCCCGTGACCGCCGCGTTCTCGCGGATGGCGCTGGCCGCCGTCGTGCTGATCGGCGGGGCGGGACTGCTCCAGGGCTGGTTCTATCTCGACGGGATCGGCTCGCTGTTCGACACGACGTACGGGATCGCGCTGCTGGCCAAGATCGCCCTGCTCGCGGCCATCGTCGGCGTCGCCGCCGGCAGCCGCAGGCGGGTCGCACGGCTTGTCGCGGGCGGATCGCCGGGCGCCTTGCGAGCGGCGATGCGGGCGGAGGTCGCTCTCGCCGTCGTCGTGCTCGCGGCGACCGCGGTGCTCGTGCGGGCGGCGCCGCCGGACTCGATCGCCTCGGGCCCCGCGCAGTCCGAGCTCGACCTCGGCCCCTATCGCCTCGAGATGGTCATCGAGCCCGCGAAGACCGGCCCGAACGACTTCCACCTCTACCTCTTCGACCGCAAGACGGGCGCGCAGATCGACCGCGTCGAGCAGATGTCGGTGAGCCTCACGCAGCCGGAGAAGGGGATCGGGCCGATCAAGCTCGACATCCCGCGCAAGGGGCCGGCGCACTACGAGCGGCTCGACGAGGCGCTCGGCGTGCCGGGGGAGTGGGAGGTTCGCGTCGACGTGCGCGTCGACGACTTCGACGCCTACAGCGCCGAGGACGAGATCGAGGTGCGCAGGCCCTAGACCAGGCGGTCGATCATCCACCGCGCGCCGGCCAGCAGCCGCTCGGGCGGGTACTCGTCCGGCCGCGTCAGCAGGAGGCGCACCGCCTCGTCGGAGAGCGAGGAGAGCATCCGCACGAGCAGCTCGCGGTCGGGCGCGTCGGTGAGCTGGGCGCCGACGGCGGCGCCCAGCTGGGCGATCGCATCCTCGCGGCCGGCGGCGATCCGCTCGCGCATGAGCTCCGGCGCGCCCTCGGGCGGCATGAGGACGAGCCGCCAGGTGTCCGGGTCGGACTGCGCCGCGGCGAGGTAGCGGCGGATGCCCTCGTACAGCGCGCCGCGCAGGTCGCCCGGCTCCACGTCAGCGGGCAGGACGGCGGCCAGCTGCTCGCGCGAGCGGAGCGTCTCGCGCTCGATCAGCGCCTCGAGCAGGCCGGGGAGGTCGTGGAAGTGGTCGTAGACGATCGGGCGGCTGATCCCGGCGGCGCGCGCGACGGCGTCGATCGAGACGGCGTGGAAGCCGCGCTGGACCGCGATCGACTTGGTCGCGTCGAGGATCTGCTCGCGCCGGGCCGCGGCGGGTAGGCGTGTGCGCACCGTCACCTGCGTTTATCCTACAGCCCTGTAGGTTACACCTCTGTAGGTACTGCGACAGGGGAGAGATGCGGTGTCAGAGCACGACGTGGTGATCATCGGGAGCGGGTTCTCCGGGCTGGGCATGGCGATCCGCCTGAAGGAGGCCGGCTACGAGGACTTCGTGGTGCTCGAGCGCGGTGACGACGTGGGCGGGACGTGGCACTTCAACACGTACCCGGGCTGCGCCTGCGACGTGCCGTCGCACCTGTACTCGTTCTCGTTCGCGCCGAACCCGACGTGGACGATGACCTACTCGCCGCAGCAGGAGATCGACGCGTACCTCAAGCGCTGCGCGACCGAGTACGGGATCCGGCCGCACGTGCGCCTGAACACCGAGGTCACCGACGCGGCGTGGGACGACGAGGCGCGGCGCTGGACGGTCGAGACCTCGGACGGCACGTTCGTGGCGCGCGTGCTCATCGCCGGCCAGGGCGGCCTCGCCGAGCCCTCGATCCCGGAGCTGCCCGGGCTCGACAGCTTCGAGGGCCACACGTTCCACTCCGCCCGCTGGGACCACGACTTCGACCTCCGCGGCAAGCGCGTCGCGGCGATCGGCACGGGCGCGTCGGCGATCCAGTTCGTCCCCTCGATCCAGCCCGTCGTCGAGCAGCTGTACGTCGTGCAGCGGACGCCGCCGTGGATCTTCCCGCACACCAACCGCGCCACCACGCGCTTCGAGCGCCGGCTCTACAAGCGCTTCCCGGCGCTCCAGAAGCTCGTGCGCGCGGGCGTCTACGCGGGGCGCGAGACGAACGTCCTCGGCTTCACCAAGAACCCGAAGCTCATGAAGGTCGCCGAGGTGCTGGCCCGCCGCCACATGCGCTCGCAGATCTCCGACCCGGCGCTGCTCGAGAAGGTGGAGCCCGACTACACGATCGGGTGCAAGCGGATCCTGCCGTCGAACAAGTGGTATCCGGCGCTCGGCCAGCCGAACGTCGACGTCCTGACCGGCGGTGTCGAGCGGATCACCCCGACCGGCGTCGTGGCCGGCGACGGGACGTCGGTGGACGTCGACGCGATCGTCTTCGGCACCGGCTTCCAGGTGGCGGACATGCCGATCGGGTCGTTCGTGCGCGGCCGCGGGTCGCTGACGCTGAACGACGTCTGGGAGGGCTCGCCGCAGGCGTACCTCGGCACGACGGTCAGCGGCTTCCCGAACCTCTTCCTCATGACCGGGCCGAACACCGGGCTGGGGCACTCGTCGATGGTCTACATGATCGAGTCGCAGATCGCGCACGTGCTGAAGGCGCTCGAGGCGATGAAGGAGCGCTCGGCGGCGACGATCGAGGTGCGGCGCGAGGTGATGGACGCGTTCAACGCGGAGATCGACACGCGGATGGCGAAGACCGTCTGGAACACCGGGTGCGCGTCGTGGTACATCGACGCGACGGGCCGCAACGCGACGCTGTGGCCCGACTGGACGTGGCAGTTCCGCCGGCGGCTCGCGTCGTTCGACGCGGACGAGTTCGTCTTCGAGCCTGCCGTGCGCGAGCGTGAGGCGGTGCCGGCGTGACGCGGGTCGTCGTGACCGGGGCGGCCTCGGGCATCGGCGCCGCCACCGTCGAGGCGCTTCGCTCGCGCGGGTGCGAGGTCGTCGGACTCGACCGCACTCCTGCCGACGGCGTCGTCCAGTGCGACGTCCGCGACCAGGAGGCCGTGGACCGCGCCGTCGGTGAGGCGATCTCCCGGCTCGGCGGGCTGGACGTGCTGATCAATAACGCGGGGATCGGGACGCCGCAGGGGGCCGGGGCCGCCCCCGACGAGGGCGCCCTCGCCGTCATCGACGTGAACCTGATCGGGCCGTGGCGCGTGACGTCCGCCGCGCTGCCCGCGCTGCGCGAGTCGCGCGGGCGGGTCGTGAACGTCGCCTCCGGCCTGTCGCACCTCGCGCTGCCGTTCGCGACGGCGTACTGCATGAGCAAGCGCGGGCTGACCGCGTACTCGGACTGCCTGCGCCTCGAGCACGGCGACGCGATCACCGTCACCACCGTCTATCCCGGGTACATCCGGACGCCGATCCACGAGGCCTCGGCCTCGGAGGGGATCACTCTCGAGGGCGCCGTGCCGGCGGAGAGCCTGTCGTCGGCGGCGGACACGCTCGTGCGCGCCGCCCTCGGCCCTCCGGTGCGCGACCTCGCGACGACCCGCGCCGGGACGGTCCAGTACGCGCTGGCCCGCCGCGCGCCCCGCCGCCTTTTGGACCGGCTCACGCTGGCGCGGTTCAAGCAGCTGGCGAAGAAGGGCCACTTCGGCGACTCCCGCATGGCGCGCGACTTCGTGGCACGCTGGGACTGAGATTCCGGCGCGCGACGACCCCTTCGACCTCCAGCGGTTCCGGTCCGCCCAGGACGAGGGCGGCGCGTACGAGCGCGCTCTGTCCGAGCTGCGCGCGGGGCGCAAGCGGAGCCACTGGATGTGGTTCGTCTTCCCGCAGGTCGCGGGGCTGGGACGCAGCCCGATGGCGGTGCGCTTCGCGATCTCGTCGCTGGACGAGGCACGCGCGTACCTGGCCGACCCGGTGCTCGGGCCGCGGCTCGTCACGTGCGCGTCCGTTCTCCTCGAGCTGGGGGAGAGCGATGCCGAGCTGATCTTCGGCGGCATCGACGCGATGAAGCTGCGGTCGTCGATGACGCTGTTCGCGCGGGCGGCCCCTGACGAGCCCGTCTTCCGCTCGGTGCTCGAGCGGTACTTCGACGGCGTCGAGGACCCGGCGACGCTGTCGCGCCTGGGTTAGCCTCGCGCTCGTGAAGGTGCTGGCGCTGTACGACATCCACGGCAACGTCGACGCGCTCGAGGCGGTGCTGGCCGATCCGGCCGCCGCCGGTGCGGACGTCGTCGTCGTCGGAGGCGACGTCGTTCCCGGGCCGTTCGCGGCGGCGACCCTGGACCGGCTCGACGCGATCGATCTGCCGACCCACTTCATCCGCGGCAACGGCGAGCGGGAGACGGCCGACGCGGTCGGGGCCGGCGCCCCCTCGCCTGACGACCTCGCGGCCGTCACCTCCGCTGCCTCGGCGCGCGAGCTGGGGGCGGAGCGGGCGCGGCCGCTGGGCGAGCTGCCGCTGGTCGTCGAGCTCGACGGCGTCCTGTACTGCCACGCGTCGCCGCGGCGCGACGACGAGATGCTCACGCGCCTCTCCTCCGAGGAGCGGTGGGCCGAGGCGCTCGCCGACGCGCACGCGCCGCTCGTGGTCGCGGGCCACACCCACCAGCAGGACGACCGCCGCGTCGGATCGGTGCGGTTCGTGAACGCGGGGAGCGTCGGGCTGCCGTACGAGGGCGACGGGGCGGCGCGGTGGCTGTGGGTCGAGGACGGCGAGCCGTCGCTGCGCTCGACGTCGTACGACGCCGCGGGCGCCGGGCGCCGGATGCTCGAGGCCGGCTGGCCCGACGCGCGGTCCGTCAACGCGTCGCTCGTCGATCCGGTCGATCCGATGGTCGTCACGCGGATCTTCGAGGACGTCGCGCGCGGGGCCTGAGCCTCACGCTTGCGCCGCGCGCCGCGTTGGACCTCTCGTGTACACGCTGATCGGAGCGGACGGCGTGCCCGTGCGCAGCCGCGTGCCCGGGCGGTTCGGAGGGCACCGGCGCAACCGCGGCTACGGCCGGCTCGACTGCCCCGCGGCGCTGCGGTGGATCGCGAAGGGCAAGTACGTGCGCCACCGCGTCTTCTTCCGCGACGAGGAGACGGCGCTCGCCGCGGGCTACCGGCCGTGCGCGACGTGCCTGCCCGAGCGGTACGCGGCGTGGAAGGCGGGGCGGATGGTCGTCGAGCTGCGCCCTCGCGGCGCGTTCGATGCCGCGCACCTGCTCGCGTTCCTCGGCGCGCGCGCGGTGCCGGGCGTGGAGGCGGTCGAGGGTCAGACCTACCGCCGCTCGTTGTCGCTACCCGGCGGCCCGGCCGTCGTCGCGCTGCGACTGTCGTCCCGTCTCGTCCGGGCCTCCTTCGTCGTCTCCGAGCGGCGCGACGTCCATGAGGCGATGAGGAAGGTGCGCGGGTTGCTCGACCTCGACGCGGACATGCGCGCCGTCCGTCGCAGGCTTGGCACCGACCCTGTGCTCGGCCCTCTGGTCCGCGCGCGCCCGGGCCTGCGCTCTCCCGGCGCCGTCGACCGCGAGGAGATCGCGATCCGCGCCGTCGTCGGCCAGCAGGTCTCGGTCGCCGGCGCCCGGACGGTCCTGGGCCGCCTCACCGCCGCGAGCGCAGACCCGCTCCCGCCCGGCCTCGCCGGTGCCGGCATCACCCACCTCTTCCCCGGCGCCGCCGACCTCGCCACCGCGCGCCTCTCGATGCCGGCGAGCCGGGCCCGGGCCCTCGCCGCCCTCCCCGAAGCCGACTACGACGACCTGACGGCGATCCCCGGCATCGGCCCCTGGACCGCCGCCTACGTCCGGATGCGAACCGGCGACCGAGACGTCCTCCTCGACACCGACCTCGTCATCCGCCGCGAGCTCGCCCGCCTCGGCCCGGCCGCCGACCCGGAGGCCTGGTCCCCGTACCGCTCCTACGCCACCCACCACCTCTGGCGCGCGGCCGGTCTCCGCCAAGCCGGCTGAGTCACTGCACCGTGCGGCCGTCCGGCGTGGCCGCGACGGAGCCCTTGCCGTCGGCGAGGAACGCGTTCCAGCGCAGGCCCACGATGTCCTGGAGGACGAGGTAGTCGATCCTGCCCATCCCGCCTGCGGCGCGGGCGATGCGCTGGGGGGCGGCGGTGTCGACGCGGTCGAAGGTGATGAGGACGTCGTCGCCATCGGTCGCGGCCACGGAGGACTCGACCTTCGCCTTCGTGTTCCACGTCCGGGCGAGCTTGACGACCTTGCCGCCCGCGAGCACGGAGACGTCGATCCGGTCGGCCGCGACGCGCAGGCCCGTGATCCGAGCGCCGGCGGGCGCGGCGCGGCGGATCTCGGCCAGCGCCGAGCGGAAGGCGCCTGCGCGTAGGAGCGACCCGCGGGCGAGGCCGCGCGGGGCGGAGGCGGCCGCGGGCTCGGCGGGGGCGGAGGTCTGCGAGAAGTCGGCCTTCTTCGCCTCGCGCTGGTACTCCTGGACCCGCTCGACCGTCTCGGAGATCGAGTAGGTGTGGCGGTAGACGAACGTCCCGGCGAGGTTGACGACGGTGATGATCACGACCGCGGCGGCGCCGGCGGCGCGCAGGCCCCCGAACCGCGACCGCGCGGACGTGCCGTCCGAGGCGGGCCGCTCGGGCTGCGTGATCGCGAGGAAGACGGCGCCGACGAGGGTGACCCAGGGGAAGGCCTGCATGATGCTGAGCGCGTCCCGCCAGTTGCACCAGACGTCCTGGCCGTTCTGGCTGCGACGACACGACTTGCCCATCTGCTCGCCGACCTGGTCGGGGCCGACGGCGACGATGTAGATGGCGGTG
>DASVRH010000323.1:0-6957 GCA_036388715.1 Solirubrobacteraceae bacterium
GGGCGGGCGCGGTGAGCGTCGCCGCGCTGATGTTCGGGAGGACCGCGCCCGCGGCGAGCGGCACGACGGTCGCGGTGCTCTCGGGCGGCAACGTCGACGCCGGCCTCCTCGCCGTCCTCGCCCGCCGCCACGAGACCGAGATGGGCCGCCGCCTGCTCGTCCGCTCGCGCATCGGCGACCGCCCGGGAGAGCTCGCCCGCCTGCTCGCGATCGTCGGCGACGCGGGAGCGAACCTCATCGAGGTCCAGCACGTCCGCGAGGGCCTCGACCTCCACGTCCGCGAGACCGCCGTGCAGTTCCCCCTCGAGACCCGCGGCCGCGACCACGCGACGTCGGTCCTCGACGCGATCGCCGGCGCCGGCTACGAGGCGACGATCCTGCGCTGACGCCACAGCCCGAGCGCGGCGCCGGCGAGAGCGACGAGCCCGCCGGCCGGCATCAGCCAGAAGGCGGGCTCGTCGTGCGGTGACCCCGCCGCGAGGCCGTCGATGCAGACGATGACCGTGTAGCCGGCGAGCGCCGCAGCCGCCAGCGCCGCGACGCGGAGCAGTCCGGCGAGCGCACAGAGGGCCGCGACGACGCCGAGGACGAGGAGCGCGACGTCGGCGCCGTAGGCGAGCTCCCAGAACGTGGCGGGATCGTCGTCGGTGAACGTCTCGATCTCGCCCGAGACATCGTCGAGGTACGCGCCGAGGCCGGCGAAGTACGGCAGGAACATCGACCCGATCACTCCGGCGGCGCCGAGGGCGATGAGGATGCGGGCGATCATCGCGGCGGCGAGAGGACGCGGATCGTCGCGCGGCCGGGCTCGACGCCAGGCCGCCACGCGCTCGGGTGCCGCTCGCGCGCGCGGCCGAGGAGGCGGACCCGCATCCGCGCGACGCCGCGGGGGTTGGTGCGGGCGGTGCGGCGGCCGAGGAAGATGCGCGCGCCGGCGACGGGCGCGCCGTCGTGGTCCATGACGTCGAAGCGCATGCGGGTGCGGCGGCCGCGGATGACGCGCGAGGGGCTGACCGCGAGGCGGAGCGGGCAGGAGGCGGGCGGGAGCGGGCGGTCGAAGGGGAGGGTCGTGGTGAAGCCGCAGCCGCGCGCGCTGCGGAGGGTCACGCGGTCGGCGGGAGAGGCGGCGGTGGAGGAAGCGCGGAGGCGGCCGCCCTCGCGCGCGAGCGTCACGACGCCGGCGGGCGGCTCGTCGAAGGCGAACCGCAGGCCCCAGGCGTCGCCCGTCTGCGCAACGGTGCGGAACGTCCACGCCGGCGGCTCCTCGGGCACCGGCGCGAAGAGGTCCCAGGCGATGGCGTCGCGCAGCGCCGCCCGCCAGTAGGGCCAGTCGTGGACGCCCTGCTTCGGCCGGTACTCCACCTCGACGCCGGACTTCCGCGCCTCGGCCACGAGCTCGTCGTTCTGCGCGCGCAGCTCGGCCTCGGCGACGCCGCCGCCGGCCACCGCGGGCGGGGAGCTCTCCACCCCCCGCGCCGGCGTCCCGTCGCCGACCGTCACGAACAGCCGCGTCGAGCGCAGGTTGTCGGTCAGCCGCGCGGGGTTGTGCCCCGTCGCGTAGAAGCCGTCGACGGGGCCGAAGATCCGCTCGTACTCCACGCCGCCGTACGCCCGCAGGCCGGCCGGGATCTCCGGTCGCTGGTGCGCGACGAACCCGCTGAACGTCGCGGCCGACCCGAAGTAGCCGGGCAGCTGCGACGCCAGGAACGTCGCGCCCATGCCGCCCATCGACAGCCCGGCGACCGCGTGCCAGCGCCGCCCCGGCAGCACGCGGAAGCGCGACTCGACCAGCGGCACCAGCTCGTCGACGAAGAACCGCTCCCACCCCGGATCGCCGCGGCGGCCGTCGTTCCACCACGACGAGTAGAACCCGCGCGCCGCCTCGGGCATCACGACGATCGCGCCGAGCCCGGCGGCGAGCTCCTGCACCCGCCCGCTCTCCGACGCCCACGTCGCGTACGAGTCGCCGAGGCCGTGCAGGAGATAGAGGACGGGGAAGGGACGCGAGCCGTCGTAGCCGTCGGGCAGCAGGACGTTCGCGCGCAGAGACCGCGGATGGTCCGCGCCGTTGAACTCGACGCCCGAAGGATCGACGTGCGCCGACGGCGTCTCGATCGTGACGAGCTCGGAGGCGGAGGCGGGCGGCGCCACCAGCGCCAGCGCGGCTACTCCCCAGCCAGCGGCGTGACGTACGCGCCGGAGAGCCCGCCGTCGACGAGGAACGTCGACGCGGTCACGTACGACGACTCGTCGGAGGCGAGGAACAGCGCGCCGTTGGCGATCTCGCGCGCCTGCGCGAAGCGCCCCATCGGCAGGTGGACGAGCCGACGCTGCGCCGCCTCCGCGTCGTTGGCGTAGAGCTCCTGGAGCAGCGGCGTGTCCACCGGACCGGGACATAGAGCGTTCACCCTGACACCTCGCCGCGCGAACTGCACCCCCAGCTCCCGCGACAGCGCGAGCACCCCGCCCTTCGACGCCGTGTAGGAGATCTGCGACGTCGCCGCGCCCATCGTCGCGACGAACGACGCGGTGTTGATGACCGACCCGCCGCCGCCCTCGAGGAGGTGGGGGATGCCGTGCTTGCAGCAGAGGAAGACCGACCGCAGGTTGACGTCCTGCACCCGCTGCCACGCCTCGAGCGACGTGTCGAGCACGGAGACGTCGTCGGGCGGCGAGATGCCCGCGTTGTTGAAGAGCACGTCGATCCGCCCGAACTCCGAGCGCACCGCCGCGTACATGCCGGAGACCCCGCCCTCATCGACGACGTCGACGCGCAGCGACCGGTCCACGCCCTCGGACTCGTTGAGGTCGACGCCGACGACGGTCGCCCCCTCGGCCCTGAACAGGGCAGCCGTCTCGGCGCCGATCCCACTCGCCGTACCGGTGATGACGCAGACCTTGCCTTCGAGCCGTCCAGCCACGGGTCAGCCCTCCGTCGAGAAGAAGATCGTCTTGACCTCGGTGTAGTGGTCGGTCGCGTGCGGCCCGAGCTCCCGCCCGACGCCCGACTGCTTGAAGCCCCCGAACGGCGTCGCGACGCGCACGGAGGTGTTCGAGTTCACCGAGATGTTCCCGGCGGCGACACCGCGCGAGACGCGCATCGCCTTCGCGCCGTCGCGCGTCCACACCGACCCGCTCAGCCCGTAGATCGAGTCGTTGGCGATCGCGATCGCCTCCTCCTCGGTGCGGAACGGGATCACGACCGCGACCGGGCCGAAGATCTCCTCGCTCACCGCCCGCTCGTGGCGGTCGACGGGGCACAGCACGGTCGGAGGGAACCAGTAGCCGGGGCCGTCCGGCGCCGAGCCCTGGATCGCGATCGGCGCCTCGGCCGGCACGAACGACGCGACGGTCGAGCGCTGGTCGGCGGAGATGAGCGGGCCCATCTGCGTGGCCTCGTCGAGCGGGTCGCCCACCTTCAGCGCCTCGACGTGCTCCTCCAGCGAGTCCATGAACCGGTCGAGCGCGGAGTGCTCGACGAGGATGCGCGAGCGCGCGCAGCAGTCCTGCCCGGCGTTGCCGAAGACCGCCGGCGGCGCCGACGCCGCCGCACGCTCGAGGTCCGCGTCGGCGAAGACGACGTTCGCCGACTTGCCGCCCAGCTCGAGCGTCACGCGCTTGATCGTCGCGGCGGCGCCGGAGGCGATCCCTCGCCCGACCTCGGTCGAGCCCGTGAACGCGACCTTCGCGACGTCCGGGTGCTCGACCAGCCGGCGGCCGACCGTCGACCCCTGCCCGACGACGACGTTGACGACGCCCTCCGGCAGCCCGGCCTCCAGCGCCAGCTCGGCGAAGCGCACGGCGGTCAGCGGCGTCAGCTCGGCGGGCTTCAGCACCACCGTGTTCCCCGCCGCCAGCGCCGGCGCCATCTTCCACGACGCGATCGTCAGCGGGAAGTTCCACGGCACGATCAGCGCGACGACGCCGAGCGGCTCGCGGACCGTGAACGCCTGCCCCCCGGCGACCGGGATCGTGTCGCCCAGGATCCGCTCCGGCATGCCGGCGTAGTAGCGGAAGGTGTCGACCACCATCCCGATCTCGCCGCGCGCGTCGGTGATCGGCTTGCCCGCGTTGCGAGCCTCCAGCACGGCGAGCGCCTCGTGCTCCTCCTCCAGCCGCGCGGTCAGCGCGAACAGGAGCTTCGACCGGTCGCCCGGCGCCATGTCCCGCCAGGCGGGGAACGCCGCCTTCGCGCGGGCGACGGCCTCGTCGGCCTCGTCGACGCCCGCGCGCGGCAGCTCCTCGAGCACCGCCTCCGTGGCGGGCTCGAGGACCTGCAGGACGTCCGTGGTCACTGCGGCGGCGCGGGCCGCTCGGGCTCCGCGACCGTCAGCCCGTCGTCGGCCATCTCGATCGTGCGGACCGGCCCGGTGAACTTGTGCCGCGCGCTCACGAGCCACCAGATGCCCACTGCCGCGAAGACCACACCCACCGTGACCGGCGCGTAGTTGAAGAACTTCAGGTCGAAGTCGTCGTTCCACGGCACGGCGTTCGGATACTGCGGCAGGCTGAAGATCACCACGCAGATCGCCACCCAGATCACCGCGGCGGGATTCACCCACTTGTACTTGCGCCCCAGCGTCCACGGGCCCGGCTTGAACGAGTCGCCAGCGCGCCACCGGAGGTAGACGGGGATGACGTAGGCGATGTACAGGCCGATGACCGTGATCGAGACGACCGCGGCGAACGCGTAGGTGAAGTTGGCCTCGTCGCCCTCCAGCGCCGGAAGCGTGATGACCATCGCCCAGAAGCACGCGAACAGCACCGCGTACATCGGCACGCGATGGTGGTTCAGCCGCGTCCACAGCCTCCAGCCGGGCACCGCCCGGTCACGCGAGAACGCGTAGGTCATGCGCGAGGCGCTCGTGACGCAGGCCATGCCGCAGAACAGCTGGCCGATCGTCGCGATGACGAGGCACATCTTCGTCGCCCACGGGTCGAGCGCGGTGTCGAGGATGGCGATCGACGAGCCGATGCCGAAGCCGTTGTCGGCCGAGTTGATCGCGTCGACGTTGCTGGCGGCGAAGGTCAGCGCCAGGAGCACGAACCAGCCGATGAGGCCCGACCAGAACACCGCGCGCCAGACGCCCTTCGCGGCGCCGAGGGCCGCGCCCTGCGTCTCCTCGGAGACGTGCGCGGACGCGTCGTAGCCCGTCTGCGTGTACATCGTCAGCAGGAAGCCGAGCGGCAGCACGTAGAACCAGAAGAACGAGCCGCTCACCGCCGCGTCCTCGAAGCCCGAGTTGTTGATGCGCTCGGTGAAGACGAAGTCGACGCTCTGATGGTCGTCGGGGATGAAGATCAGCAGCGCGATGATCACCGCGACGCCGAGGACGTGCCAGCCGACCGAGATGTTGTTGATCTTCGCGACGAGCGGCGAGGAGTAGATGTTGATCAGCGCGTGGATCGTCAGGAACACGACGAACAGCACGAACGTCTCGAGCAGCACGTGCTCGGCGTCGCCGAAGTTCATGAATCCCAGGTCGAGCCCGTAGACGCCGAGCGTCGCGTTCGCGAACTGCGCGGAGGCGTAGACGACCGAGGCCACGACGCCGACGAGGCCGACGAGGTTGAACCACCCGGTGAACCAGCCCCACCCCTTGCCGCCGAGCTCGGAGGCCCACCAGTAGATGCCGCCCGCGGTCGGGTACGCCGACACGAGCTCGGACATCGAGAACGCGACCAGCAGGATGAGCCCGCAGATGATCGGCCAGCCCCACGAGATCGCGATCGGGCCGCCGTTGTTCCACGCGATGTAGTACGTCGTGAAGCAGCCCGCGAGGACCGAGATGATCGTGAACGAGATCGCGAAGTTGGAGAACGAGCTCCACGCGCGATGAAGTGACTGCTCGTAGCCCAGCTCGGCGAGACGTTTCTCGTCGTCGCTCTGGTGCTGGCCGCGATCGGGCGCTTCCACCGCCATCCGTTCCCTCCTCAGGTCGGAAAGGTGTGCCGCGCGAGCCTACTGGCCGGGCAAGTCGCTCGCCAGTGCACCGATGACGGTCTGCAACCAGGCACGCTCATCGGGCCGCGCCGCGCGCATGCGTCTTCTCGCCCAAGCGCTCAGATCCTGCCGCGAGCCGATCGCGCCGAGCGGCCCCGAGAGCCCGTAGCGGCCGTCCGCGAGCACCCACAGCCCGCCGGGGCAGTCGCGGCGGATGCGCAGCTGCTCGACCGCCCGCACGCCGCGCAGCTCGCGCACGTCCGTCGGATCGCCGTCGGGCTCCCGCCACTTCCACGCGCTGAAGACGGGGCTGCGCCCGTGGATCTCGCGCGGCGGCCGCGCCGGCGGGCCGATCGGCCCCGCCGCCCAGCGGTCGAGCAGCCGCGGGACCTCCTTGGCCGCGCGCGTGCGCAGCAGGACGTGCAGCCGGTCGCCCACCCGCAGCCGGGTGGACCCGCGCGGCGGGATCGCCTCGTCGCCGCGCACGATCACGTTGACGACGGCGTCGCGCGGCAGGCCGAGGTCGCGCACCGCCGCGCCGGCGATCGCGTCGCCGGCGGCGATCGGGTACTCGAGGACCTCCGCCCCGAGCCGCCTGATCGTCCCCGCCTCGACGAGCGGGCGCGGCAGCGCCGGCGTGTTCGTCGTCATCCGCAGCCTCTCGGCCACCCACTCGAACGTGGAGCCCTGGAGCAGCGTCGAGAGCAGCACGGCGAAGAAGACGATGTTGAACAGCTCGAGCGAGCCCTCGACGCCCTCGATGACCGGGAAGGTGGCGAGCACCACCGGCACCGCCCCGCGCAGGCCGGCCCAGTCGAGCACGAGCCGCTCGCGCATCGAGAAGCCCATCGGGAGGGTCGCCACGAGGACGGCGATCGGGCGGGCCACGAACAGCACGACGAGGGCGAGGATCGTGCCCTCGACGGCGACGTCGCCGAGCTCGGTCGGGAACACCAGCAGGCCCAGCGTCGTGAACATCGTCAGCTGCGCCACCCAGCCGAGCCCCTGGTGGA